>CAYYAV010000001.1:0-32044 GCA_964469865.1 uncultured Fusobacteriales bacterium
AGTTATTTTACCATATATTATTTAGAGGTTTACACAAAATTTTTTACACACCCTATAGACTGTATTAATTTTCAGGAAATAACCTATGTAGGTGATTATTACCTTATAAAATGATTAACACACAGTTCCTTCTGATTTTTTGATATCCCCTTCATTTGCAACGATAGCCTCAATAGCTGATATCAATGCTAAAATAATGGTTTCTAATGACATTGAAGGCATATTCCTTTTATCTACTACCTGTTCAGGAAGGAAAGGAATATGAATGAAGCCGGATTTCTTTCCTTTATATTTCTTCTCAATCAGATAACGGACACCATACAAGACATGATTACATACAAAGGTTCCCGCTGTATAGGAAATAGAAGCCGGAATATCTGTTCTTCTTATATTTTCAACCATAGCTTTTACAGGAAGAGTAGAAAAATATGCAGGCTCTCCATCACTAAAGACAGGTTCATCTACAATCTGGTTTCCCTCATTATCAGCAATACGGAAATCATCAATGTTGATTCCTATACGTTCTACAGTAATGTCAGATCTTCCACCTGCCTGACCTATGGAAAGAATAATATCAGGGTCATATTTTTTTATGGCTTCATCTATTCTTTGTAAAGACTTTCTTGCAACAGTCGGAATTTCCAATTTTATAATTTCAGCTCCTGCAATAGTATCAGGCAGCTGTTTTACGGATTCTATAGCAGGATTGATTTTTTCTCCTCCAAAAGGATCGAATCCTGTAACTAATATCTTCATTTGATGAACCTCCTTATAAAAATCATCTAAATCCTAGTAAGAGCATCAGTATTATATGTATTATAAGTAATAATAATGCTATAGGAATCTGGGTCCTGATTACTCCATATTTATTCTTCATTTCAAGAATTGAAGCAGGAACAATATTAAAATTGGCAGCCATAGGAGTCATAAGTGTACCACAATATCCAGCTGTCATTCCCAGAGCCCCTATAACAACAGGATTTCCACCATGAGCTATGACGAAAGGGATACCAATTCCTACAGTAATTACTGAAAATGCGGCAAAGGCATTTCCCATAATCATTGTAAAAATAGCCATTCCTAGTGCATATAAGATAATTCCTGCAGTTATATTGCCCGAAGGGACTATAGAAGATACACTTCCTGCTATGACATTACCAACACCGGCTTTAGTAAATACTGATCCCAGTGCTGCCAATAACTGAGGAAGAAGAGCAGAAGCCCCTGTAAGCATCAGAAGTCTATTAGTATCGTCGATATTTTCCTTTATATCAGGTTTTATAAGCATATAACCGGCAAGCAGCGCTATAAGGGAACCGCCGCCTATTCCAATTGCTGAAGGCATAGAAACTTTTCCGATTTTAAATTGTAGTATCAGGAAAGCAGAAATACCGATTAATAATGCCGGAATAAAAATTTTATTTCCAAATTTTTCACTCTGGGCTATTTTAAATTCCGGAGATACTGCTTCAAATCTTCCAGGTTTCAATTGCCCTGTAACGGTTATCAGACCTAGAATGAGCAGAAGACCCCCTGTTACTTCATATGGAATATGTTTTCCGGCAATAAAAATAAAACCGACAATACTCCAGAATAAGAATGTTCCAAGTTTTCCTTTCTCATTTTTAAGCCCTCTTATTGCAGCACTTATACTTACCAGTCCACAGAGAGAAAAAATTATTTCAGTTATAATATTTAAGAAAATTTTTATATCCATTATCCTTAGCCCCTTTCCATTTTTTTATGTGATGTCCTAATTCTTCTATCATAAAGAGTTACCTGAACTATAGCAGCTATAATGGCAATAATTCCTACCGGGATAGAATAGAAGGCAAGCTGTTCCAGTGAAACGGGATGCCCGGCTTCTTTTAGAGTTCCCTGGATCAGGAGAAGTCCTGAAGCTCCGACAAATATATTCTGTGAGAAGAAGTTTGCATAATTTTCTACAGCAGCACTGAGCCCCTTCAGTTTTTCATTTTCCTCATCTGAAAGATTATCTCCTTTAGAAGATTCTGCTGCTGCTTCTGACATTGGAAAGATAAGAGGACGTATAAACTGAATATGACCCCCGATTCTGATGGATAGAGCAGCTGCAATAGAACGGATAATCATATATAATCCTAGAATTTTTCCCGCTGTGGCATTTTTAAGCCCCGAAATAAGAGATGCACTTCTTTCTCTGAGTCCATATCTCTCCAGTAATGCTATAACTGGAAAACTGATAAAAAAAATAGACATCAGCCTATTGTTTACAAAGGCTTCCCCCATGATTTTAAGAATTTCCAAAAATTCAATCTTTGCTGCAAGGCCTGTAGCAACTCCTGCAAGCAGGACTACGGCAAGAACATCGAGTTTTAGTGCAAAACCGATGACAATAATAGCAATTCCTATAAGTACTAATAAGTTCATAAAATCTCCTTTCAAAGTTATGGATATAATAAATTCTACCTTGAAAATAGCTAAATGCAAGAGGGGGCTACATATTTAAAAAGAATATAAAAATAAAAAAGATATATTTATCGGGATACCCTACTAAATATATCTCTTCATATATGTAATTTTTCAGATTCAGAATAATTTTTAGAAGTTGTTCTCCAGTATTATAGATGGTTATCTCTGCTGCAGGTTCTGCTGCGTAACTTTTCCAAGGACAACATTTACTATTTTTTCTTTTCCGTCAGAATAAACCTTTAAAGTTACTGTCTCCCCTACTTTTTTTGCAGCCAGTTCTCCTAGGAATGCCCCTGCTGAATATATCCTCTTGCCATTCATTTCAGTAATGAAGTCATTAGACTTCAAACCAGATTTTTCAGCTGGAGATCCTTCAAATACTTTTTCTATCAGAAGGCCTGTAGAAAATGGAATCTTCATTTTCTGGGTATCTGCTGAAGTCAGATTTTTAATAGAAATTCCTAAATAAGGTCTTTCATATTTTCCGGTTTTTATAATAGAATCCTTTACATTCTGTGCAAGATTTGAAGGAATCGCAAAGCCTAGACCTACACTGCCTCCGGTAGTAGAGTATATAGCAGTATTTACTCCTATGACATTTCCGTTAATATCTAGTAGAGGTCCACCGCTGTTTCCCTGATTGATAGCAGCATCTGTCTGGATAAAGTTTTCTATCTGTTCAATACCTAGTGAGCTTCTTCCTGAAGCACCTATAACTCCTACAGTCATTGAACTGTTCAATCCAAGAGGATTACCGAAAGCTATAGCCCAGTGTCCTATTTTTATATTATCTGAATTAGCAAAGGATAACGGGATAAATTTCTGTGAAGAATTTATCTTTAATATGGCGATATCTACTTCAGGAGCTCCGCCTACAATCTTTGCAGAATATTCATATCCGTCAGACCCTTTCACATAGATTTCATCAGCTCCATCAATTACATGATTATTTGTCATGACATAACCGTCACTGGAAATAATAAATCCCGATCCTAGGCTTCCTGACTCCCTTTTGATCTGTCTCCTTCCTGAAGTACCGAATAAAAATGCTTCCAAAGGATTAAAGGTATCAACTGTAATAGTTTTTTTTGTACGTGTATTTACAACGGAATCTTTAACCTTTTCATAGATATTTGCAAAGGCCTCCTGTGTCTTATAGATATCTGATGACTGACTATTATTTACAGGCATAGCAGCTGTAAAAGAGTTAAAGGATATCACTGCTAATGCAGATAAGATGATAAAAATTTTTCTAAATTTCATAATAATTAACTATGAGATAGTATTAAGTAAGATTAGAACCAGTCTCATATACTCCTTTCTTTCTATTTTGACAGTTAATTATAATTTGTTATTATTAGAAAAGAAGTAAAGAATGAATTATAAAAATCTTAGAAAAAATATGGAATTAAGTTACATAGCAAAACTAGGAACCAATCTTAAAAATAAAAAGAGTGAAATTACCAGATATCATGTATTCACTCTTTCTAAAATATGATTTTATGTCGAATGTATTCTTATTACATATCTTTAGTAACGATTAGATCTGCACCTGTATCAAAAATATTCCTGATTACTATATCACCGCGTTTTACAGGAGAAGCGAGTTCAATTTTTTTAAGTTCTTCCATAACCTTGAAATTCAAATTTTTAGGTATTGCTTCAGAAGTTTTTACAGGGCATCTGGAATTTAAGGAATTTTTTATTTTGACGGTTGATGTTATGACTCTTTTAGGAGATCTTACTTCTTCCTTTCCGTAAATTTCTCCCCTGTAACAGGCATTTCCATCTACAGAAAAAGTTTCAGTATCTACACTTAGATGACAACCTAGAGGGCAGACTGTGCATACTATCCTTTTTTCCATAATTTATCCTTTCTATTGTGCCAGAGATATCAGTCAGGGAGAGCTCCTATCTGGCCGTCTTCTACAACTTCAGCTGTGGCTTCAAATTCCTCAAGATTTTGAAGTTTTTTTTGAGGAATTATAATTCTCTCCATTTCTCCTGGAGCCATATGTTTTCTTTTTTTTGATATCAGTATTCTGTTTCCGCTTCTTATCTCCAGCCTTGTATTTTTGAAAACTTTGTTAACCCTCATAAAAACTTCAAGAGAATCTCCTATATTTTCCAGACGGATTCTCTGAGGAACTGTATAGGATATTCCGTTTCCATTCAGAAATCTTATATATTTCCCATCCTTTATCCCTTTTTTTATATATAGGGCTGCAAATTTTCCGGCTTTCCTGGACTCTCTGCTCACAAAATCCACAAGATCGTGTACATGTACAACATTACCAGAGGCAAAAATTCCGGGAATGCTTGTTTCCATGCATTCATTTACAACAGGACCGTTTGTTCTGAAGTCTATTTCTATTCCAGTTGTCCTTGAAATATCATTTTCGGGGATTAATCCTACTGAAAGGAGAAGAGTATCACATTCATATTCTACCTCAGTTCCAGGTATAGGCTTCCTTTTTTCATCAACCTGTGCAATTATAACCTTTTCAACTCTGTATTTACCTCTTATATCGACAACGGTGTGATTCAGATATAAAGGAATGTCATAATCGTCCAGGCATTGGACTATATTCCTTGTAAGTCCGCTGGAAAAAGGCATAATCTCCACAACGGCTAATACACTAGCACCTTCAAGGGCAAGCCTTCTGGCCATAATAAGTCCGATATCTCCGGAACCTAGGAAAACAGCTCTTTTCCCAATCATATATCCTTCAATATTTATATATCTCTGAGCAGTTCCTGCAGTGAATACTCCTGCAGGTCTGTCACCCGGAATGGCTATGGCTTCTCTTGTACGCTCTCTGCATCCCATTGTAAGGATAACCGCTTGAGCCTCTATTATCATGTATCCATCCCTGCTATTTACAGCGTGGACTATTTTTTCAGGAAATACTTCCAGAACCATGGTATCAAGCCGGTATTCTATTCCCAACTCTTTTACCTGTTCTTCAAATCTCTGTGCATACTCAGGGCCTGTAAGTTCTTCTCCGAATTCATGAAGTCCAAATCCGTTATGTATACATTGTTGAAGTATTCCGCCAAGCTCTTTTTCCCTCTCTATTATCAGTATGCTGTCAATTCCATTTTTTTTTGCCTCTATTGCAGCAGCTAGACCTGCAGGACCACCACCGATGATGACTATATCATAATTCATAATATTTTCCTCCTATCGGGTCTTTCCTGTCAGGATATAGGATCCTCTTTCTTCCAGAACTATATCCTCCATATTCATGTTTAATTCCCGTGCCAGTATTTCCATTACACGTGGACCGCAGAATCCACCCTGACATCTCCCTGATCCGGGTCTGCATCTCCGTTTTATACCATTCAGTGTGCGCCCACCACATTTTCTGTGAATAGAGTCTATAATTTCACCTTCAGTTATATTTTCGCATCTGCATATAATTCTCCCATATTTTGAATCTTTTTTTATAATTTCAGACTTCTCTTCAGGAGAAAGGCATGAAAAATATAATTGTTTTCTGTTTTTTATAATATACTGACTTTTTTTGACATTTCCCAGATACTTAACTACCATTTGTGCTAGATCATGTGCCATAGCAGGGGCAGCAGTAAGTCCCGGAGACTTTGTACCTGCCATATTGAAAAAACCTTTAACATCGTCAGATTCGCCTAATATAAAGTCTCCTGTGTCGGATTCAGCCCTGAGGCCGGCAAAATTCTTAATATTGTTACTGAAATTAATATCTTTTAGGCTTTTCAAGGCTGATTCCCTTATGGAATCAAGTCCGCTTTGTGTATTTCTCATACTATTTCTATTTTCTACATCTGAAGCTGTAGGACCTACTAGTATATTTCCATGTACAGTCTTAGCTATAAGCACTCCTTTTCCCATTTCTGTAGGACATTGAAAAATAATGCTGTCTGTCAGATATCCCTGATTCCTGTCTAACAGAAAATACTCTCCTATCCTAGGAGTTATTGTAAATTTCTTTTCTGATAGCATATTATTCAAAATATCAGCATGTACACCTGCAGCATTTATGACAGACCGTGTTTTAAGTAACGTTCCTCCTTTAAGATGTATCAGGAAATGCTCACCTGTTTTTTCAATCTTTATAACTTCAGAATTCAGTTTCAGTTCAGCCCCATTTTCCATAGCATTTTCTATAAGCTTTATAGCAAGTTCCCATGGACCTGTAATACCGGCAGTTCCTGCATAAAGGGCGGCGACAGCCTCTTTGCTTATATGGGGTTCTCTCTTTCTGAGTTCTTCCTTTTCGATGATTTCAAGTTCAGGAACATTATTATTTATTCCACGCCTGTATAACAGCTCAAGATGCTGCCTGTCTTCTTTAGAGAAAGCTAAGACATAGGAACCTGTTTTTCTGTAAGGGGCATCAACTTCACTACATAGCTTTTCGTACATGGCATTTCCTTCTACATTGTATTTTGCCATGAGAGTCCCTTCCTTTGCATCATATCCTGCATGTACTATGGCAGAATTAGCTTTTGTGGTTCCACAGGAGACGTCATTGCTCTTCTCTATTATAATGATATTCAGGTCATAAAGGGAAAGTTCCCTTGCTACGGCAGCACCCATTATTCCACTGCCTATAACAGCTACGTCAGTCATCGGTATACTCCTTGTGCTATTTGGATTTCAATATATTCTTTTCAAACATTAACCTCAGGCTTTCTCTATTTTTATAAGTGGATTCCCAGTTTATAGGCATAGCCGACTTCAATACTTCAGATGTTGGTATAGCGTCATAAGGAGCTTTTTCAGGATTTTTCAGCACGGAATGCATCCATCCGGCAACAATTGCCTGTTGTCCTTCAGGGGAAAGGAACCAGTCTGTGACAGCTTCTACAGCTTTCATATTTTTACTTGCAGATAGTTCTTCTTTGATAGACATGATAGGACTTGGTGTAGAGATTACGCCATCAGAAGGATATATTATTTCCAGTACCGATTTTTCTTCTTCCCGTTTCTTTAGTATGGATTCTTCCAGAATCATAATCTGTAAGGCTTCTCCTGTTTCCAGTTTAGTTACTGCCACCGATCCTGATTCTACAGTAGGTTTTTGTCCGGCAAGAGTCTGGAAATATTTTTCTCCATATTTTTCATTTAGTGCAGAAACGGATGCTAATGCAGTTCCTGACTTCAGAGGATCAGGAATGGAGATTTTACCTGAAAGTTCAGGTTTGCCTGCGAATTCTTCAAAGCTCTGGGCAACTTTATCCTTTGATATTTTTTCCGGATTGTAGGCAAGGATCATATTTGAAATACGCACAGGATACCAGTATCCTTCCTTATCGTAATCTAAAGCGATATTTTCTGCATTTTTGGAAATATAGGGATGGAGGATACCTTTTTCTTTTAACTCGAGAGCATAGGAAGTCTCTGCAACCATGAGGATGTCTGCTCCTAGTTTATTTGACTGCATTTCAGCGGCAATTTTTGACTGAAGGGTTCCTGTTCCACCCTGAAAGAATTCTACTTCAAGGTTTGGAAACTTTTTTTTGAGCTTCTCTTTGACGTTGTCAATTATATCTTCATACATGGAGGTATAGATGACAATCTTACCTGTTATTTCGGTATCTGCTTTTTCAGAAGAATCCGAAGTTGCTTTTTTCTGACCACATGCTGTTAACAATAAGACAGCTAGTAATACTACCAAAAATCCTAAAATTTTTCTTTTCATATTTTTCCTCCCTTAATAGAATAAGTTGTTATAAACTTTGTTTATAACACTATTTTATTTAAATATTCTGTTACTGTAGTTAAACTTAATGATATTGATAATATCTGTATTATTTATTGAGGTATATTTTTTCAAAAAAATAGTGATATGTTTCATTCTGATTGTATAATTTTCTGTAAAAATTATATAATTGTAATTAATGAAATATCACCTAAAAAAAGAATATGACAGCCATTTTATTTGATATTTTATTGTACCTCGATAATGGTAAATGTCAAGAAAAGAATCAGAGAAAAAATAAAAACATTATTCAGCTTCCGCATATGTTTAATAACGGACAATACTTCAGACAAAACACTGAAAAATCTAATTGTAAAAAATCCCATATTAAGTTATAATATAGAGAAAATAATATTAAAATCATAAATTGAAGATAGACAGAGAAATATTTAGAATGGAGAAATAAATGAGAAGTTATGATGTTATTGTAGTGGGAGCCGGACATGCCGGAATAGAGGCTGCACTGGCTTCAGCAAGGTTAGGGATGAAAACAGCAATTTTTACAATAACTCTTGATAATATAGGCGTAATGTCATGTAATCCTTCAGTAGGAGGACCGGCTAAAAGCCACCTGGTAAAAGAAGTGGATGCTCTGGGTGGAGAAATGGGCAGAAACATGGATAAGAGCTTTGTGCAGATGAGGATACTGAATACTAGGAAAGGTCCGGCAGTAAGATCTCTCAGAGCCCAGTCGGACAGGAAAATATATGCAAGGGAAATGAAAAAAACTGTAGAAAATCAGGAAAACCTCGATACAATACAGGATATAGTCACTGAACTCATAGTGGAAGAAAGAAGTGTCAGAGGAATAAGGACAAAGATGGGACTTACATTTTATTCTAAGGCGGTAATAGTAGCTACAGGAACGTTTATGAGAGGTCTTATGTATATAGGAGATAAAAGAGTCCAAGGGGGAAGAATGGGAGAACTTTCCAGTGAAGAGCTTCCTTTATCATTGAAAAATCTCGGATTTAAAATGGGAAGATTTAAGACTGGAACATCACCAAGAGTTGATATAAGGACACTTAATCTGGAAAAGCTGGAGGAACAGCCTGGAGAGACAGGAGTACCACTTAAATTTTCCATGAGGACCCCTGATGAAGAAGTTATGGAGAAACCTCAACTGTCATGCTATTTGACCAGGACAAACCTTGAGTCACATAAGATAATACTTGAAAATCTTGATAAGGCTCCTATGTATAATGGAAGTATTGACAGTACAGGACCTAGATACTGTCCGTCAATAGAGGATAAGATAGTCAAATTTCATGAAAAGGACAGCCATCACCTTTTCCTTGAGCCAGAAGGCTTTGACACTTCAGAAGTATATATAAGCGGGTTATCCACAAGTTATCCCGCCGAATATCAGCAGAAGATAGTGAATACGATAGAAGGGCTGGAAAAAGCCCATATTATGCGATATGGATATGCTGTAGAGTATGATATAGTCAATCCTGGAGAATTGGACTATACTTTGGAAACAAAAAAGATAGAAAATCTCTACCTGGCAGGGCAGATAAATGGAACAAGCGGATATGAAGAAGCGGCAGCTCAAGGAATTATAGCCGGAATAAATGCCGCTCTCAAGATAAAAGGAGAAGATCCGTTGATATTGGATAGGGAAGAATCGTATATAGGAACAATGATAGACGATCTTATAAATAAGGAACTTTTTGAGCCTTATAGAATGTTTACGGCAAGGTCTGAATACAGGCTTATATTAAGGGAAGACAATGCAGATATGAGATTATCTGAAAAAGCCTATAAAATAGGCCTTCTGGAAAAGAAATATTATGACAGGATTGAAAAAAAGAAAAAAGATGTATCTGAAACATTGAAAAACCTTGAAAATATTAAGTTGGGGACAAGTAATGAAAGGCTTGTAGAAGTACTGGAAAAGAATGAGGGTTCTTTAAAAAGCGGAACTACATTGAAAGAAATACTGAGACGTCCGGGAATTACCTATGAAGATATAAAATATATAGCAGGAATAATAGATGGTGTACCTAACTTGTCATTTGATGAAGAGACTGAATATCAGATAGAAGTTCAGGTAAAATATGAAGGATATATCGCAAAAGCTCTTCAGATAATGGAAAGGCAGAAAAGGCTTGATGGCAGGAAAATTCCTAAAAATTTTGATTATGACAGCATGAAAGGGATAACAAGGGAAGCAAAGCAGAGATTAAAGGAAAAAAGACCATATAATGTCGGACAGGCTTCAAGAGTGGCAGGTGTAACTCCGGCAGATGTATCAGTATTGCTTATGTATCTGGAAGGAGTATTAGGCAGGTGATCGATATTAGAATAAATGGAGATACAGGTAAATATTTTGAGGAATTACTGGATAAAAGTGGAATTAGGCTAGAGAGTGGAAAGCTGAAAAAAATGATGACTTATCTGACAATGCTTTATGAAAAGAATAAGGTGATAAATCTGACTGCCATAAGAGATAAGGAAGGGATGCTTGAAAAACATTTTATTGATACCCTTTTTCTTACGGAATTGATAAGAGATGAAGAAAAAACCTTTATAGATGTAGGAACAGGAGCAGGATTTCCAGGTCTTGTACTTGGCATATTCTATCCTGAAAAAGAATTTCTTCTTGTAGATTCAGTAAAAAAGAAAATAGATTTTATAAATGAGGTAGTAGAATCCCTTAAGCTGAAAAATGTAAAAACAAGTTCTGAAAGGGCAGAAAATCTTATAAAAAACAAAAGGGAGTCTTTTGATGTCGCTCTCTGCAGAGGAGTTGCAGACCTTAGGATAATTTTAGAATATATGATACCTTTTATCAAGGTTAAAGGAAGGTTCCTTCCTCAAAAGTTAAACCTTAATGAAGTTGATGGAGCAGAAAATGCACTGAAGACACTGAAGTCTCAGATAAAGGAGATATATAAGTTTAAACTTCCTGAAAGCGGTGATGAGAGAGTAATATTGGAAATAGTGAAAAATAGAAGAACCGATATAAAGTATCCAAGGAAAGCCGGAATACCATCTAAGAGACCCTTATGATGAAAGGAAATGAAAGGATAAGGAAATGAAACTTTTAAATATCAGTTTAGATAAGATAACAATAAATTCCAATCAGCCCAGGAAGCACTTTGATAAAGGGAAAATGGATGAGTTAAAAGAATCCATAAGGAATAACGGTCTTATTCAGCCGATAATTGTGAGAAAGACAGAAGCGGGATCAGAAAAATCCCGATATGAAATAATAGCAGGAGAAAGGCGATTCAGGGCATGTAGCCTCCTGAACATGGGAAATATCCCCTGCATAGTCATAAATGCAGGAGACTCGAAAAGTTATGAATACGCAGTTCTTGAGAATATACAGAGAGAAGATCTGAATACTATAGAAGAAGCAGAATCTTATATAATGCTTATGGAAGTATACGGATATACCCAGGAAAAACTGTCTGAAAAACTGGGGAAGAGCAGATCCTCCATTTCCAATAAGATAAGACTGCTGAAACTTCCTGAGAAGATAAAGGCAAAATTAAAAGACGGTGTGCTCTCCTATGGGCATGCAAGGACACTTCTTTCACTTACAGATGAAAAAATTATGGAGAAACTGGCAGAAGAAACAATAGATAAAGGATATTCTGTAAGGAAAGTTGAAGATCTTGTAAAAAGATACAACGGGAAAGAAATAGGTAAGAATCATAGAAATAGATCTGAAAATATTGAAAAAAGTCTGAAAGACAATGAAGAATGTGATGAAAAATCCTTCCTGGAAAAAAAGCTGACAGAATTTTTTGAAAGCCGTGTTCAGATAAGAGGAAAACTGGAAGGAAAAGGTAAAATAGAGATAGATTTTTATGATTACGAAGACCTTGGAAGAATAATAGGGACATTAAATATAGATTTTGAATAATCTTAGATGAACCTGATAAAAATAAGACTTGAAAGGAATAAGGAGGGATATTAGGATGAACTATCTGAAAAAGTCACTCATAGTGTTTTTTCCTCTTTTAATGTCTCTTTTTCTGATTAAGGGATATATTTCTACAAAGAATTTTTCAGAAACTCTTGAAACGATACTGAATAGTAGCGGATTGAATGTAGAATTTGATAAAGTAAGACTGGAGAAATTTAATAAACTTAGGATAGATAACCTGAAAGTAAAGGATATGGACGGTAATGTAGTAATTGATTCCAGGAAAACAACAGCCAACTTGAGCCTGCTTATGCCATCGAGACTGCTTAGAATAGATGTCTATGACGCTACTGTAAATCTTGAGAGAAGTGAAGGGAATGATTTTAACATATTTCATGTTATAAAACCTTCAGATAAGGAAAATCAGCCTATTGACAGGACAAGCAGGATAGGGAAGCTTTACATACATGATGCAACTTTAAATTACAGTGATATAAGCTATGAAAAAAAAATAGAAAAGACCATGGAGAAAATAAATGGGTACCTTGAATATTCTAAATCCAGAGGGTTTATCCTAGAAGCAAAGGGAGTATCGGGAACAGAGGGTCTGGGAATAAAAGTAGGAAGTATAGTTGATACTCTGCAGTCATTCAAATCCATGTTTGATATAAAGAAGAACTATTCTGAAGAGAGAAAAAACTTTTTTGTAGATTTTGATTTTAAGAATATAAATGTGACTGAGGAACTGGGTCAGTATGTACCTCTTGACATAATAAAGGTAAAGGGTGGACTTCTTAACGGGAATCTTTCCCTGGATAACAGGAATCCTAAGAAAACTACAAAGGTAAAAGGATATCTGACAGTAAAGGAGGGTCATCTTTCCTATTCAGACTATGACGGGGATATCCAGAATATCAATGCAACAGTAAATATGGATAAGGACAGGATTACTGTAGACGGAGCAACAGAAATAAGAGAAGGTAAAGTAGACCTGGATCTTACTTACTATGTTGATAATGGTAAACTGAACCTTAATCTGGCTACGGACAATGTCTCCTATGATGAGATAGCAAGATATAGGATACTTAAGGAAGCGAATGTAAAAGCTAAAGGAAATATAACAGGAAATCTGAATGTAGAAACGGATCAGAAAAAAAAGGAAACTAAATTAAACGGCAGGTTTTCATCTCCTAATATAAATATCGGCGGATATGATTTTCAGAATATAAGAACAGAAATGGCAATATCCAAGGAACAGATACTTACATTAAAAAATACTTATTTTTACTTTGATGAAAGCATAGGAGGATTCAAAATAAAGGAAGATGCACAAGTAGACAGTTTTACATACGATATAAAAAATAAGAATGGAAAAGGGAGCTACACGCTTTTAAATAAGGGTTCTGACCACAGTATTGATAAAACTACGGGAAGTTTTGAGATAAACAGCAGTAATATAATAAGTGGGAATTTTCTTTCAAAAGAAATAGATGGCAACTTTAATATAGACCCTGGAAACCAGAAAGTCATAGTAAATGCTGACGGCAGGGAAAATATAACAGTTACTTATAATAAACAGACTTATATAGTAAATCCTGATATAAATAGACTTGTTTTAAATTTGAAGGGTAAAAGTATAATGGAATCAGGAAATATAAATGCCCGGATAAAATTGGAAAATAACAGTCTATTGGGAATTATAGATACTAAAGTAGACATATCGGAGGGAAATTACAACATAGATGCACTTATTGATGCAGGAGGTCAATATATAAGGGCTAAAGGGATGACATCAAGTGAAATGAATCATTCATATACTGTAACAACCTCTAAAAACTCTACTTTTGATATGGCAAAATTCTTAAGGCATACAGGAAAAGAAATAAAAGGACTGGATAAGGCCTACCTTCCTGTAACCTTTACTGCCCGTCTGAATGGAAAAGGGTCATCCTTTTCGGGAGAATATGATGTCTACAGTCCTTATGGACAGTTTATTGTAGAGTATGAGGAATTACGTGCTAAGGGAAAAATAAGCGATTTGCTAAGTTTAAACTTAGATGCAAATGGTACAATATACGAACTTTGGCTTGGTTATCAGAGGTTAAAGAATGTAAATGCGTTACTGGAAATCAAGAATAATATCTTAAATATAATAAACATACATAATGAAAAGATTACTGCAAATGGGAAATATAACTTAAAGACAGGGAATATGACCATAAATTCTAACCTAAACAATTATGTGGTTTACAACACGATAAAACCGGAGGTAAATGTTATTGTTGACAAGGCTTCAATGAATGTGAGTGGGACAGTCGGCAGCTTAAATGGTAATATTATACTGGAACCTTCATCAACTTTAATAAATTCAAGATTTATAGGCGAAACTAAAGGGACAGTGAATATTAAAGACAGTGTACTTGACTTTAAAGAGTTTACATTAAGGGAAAACAGTATTTCGGGAACTTATGATATGAAGACGGGGCTTACTGATATGAGTTTAAATCTTAATGAGCGAGATATACCTGAATTACTGGGATTGAAGGATCTAACATTTGGAACACTTTCCAGGCTTAATTTGAAAGGGGATTTGAATGATTTTAATCTTTCAGGGGAAATAATACTGGGGAATATGAGCTATAAAGGGTATACTCTTCCATATGTAGTAACAGAGATAGATTATTCTAATGGTAATGTTGATAAGCTTTTTAAATATGGAACCTTTGATGTGAAGAAACTGACCATACTAGGAGATAATAGAGAAGAGCTGTTCAAGACAAGTATGAACTTTGATCTCGAAAATATAGATGTGGACTATAGGCTGGAGAATCAGAAATTTTCTCTTGATTCAGTACAAGATTTGAAAAATAAGGGGTATAGTGGAGATATAAATCTTAATTTTATACTGAAGGGGAATCCTGAGAACTTTTTTACTGACTTAAAAATACAATCAGAAGAACTTGTACTCAGCGGATTTCCTGTGGATAATCTGGATATAGATATTCAGGCGAATAATGAGGAACTCAGTATAGGTCAGTTCTATCTGGAATATGAACAAAATCCATTATTAGTCAACGGATTCATGGCTTATTCCCCTTTAAAATATAATATGTCAGTTTTGGCAAAGGAATTTGACCTGGAGTTTTTAGGACTTAATCAGGATATAAAGCAGGCTAATGGAGTGGCTGATATAGATATACTTTTTACTAATACTGAAACAAAAGGGAAGGTCCTTCTGAATAACTTCTTTTATATAACAAAAGACGGAAAAACAGACGTAAATAATGTAAATGCAGATATAAATGTTGTAAACAGAAAGCTGAATATTAACAGGCTGGATGGGGGATATAACGGAGGAACTTTCAGTATAGATGGAAATCTGGATGTTCCTACCATTCCAGAAGACTTTATGAAGACAAAACGTCTAGAGTTAGGGAAATTTGAAGTAAATGCGACTCTTAACAATGTCGGGCTGAGATATGGAGAAGATATAGACTTTGCCCTGACAGGTGATATGGTATTTACTGAAAATAACCTATACGGGATTCTAAATGTAAATTCTGGAGAAATAAGGGCGATTCCCGAATTTGGAAATAATACTAAGACAACGTCCGGAACGGAACAGGACAGTATAAATAAGGAAAAGACTATTGTAGAGGGGGTAGTGGAGGAAGTAATAGATAAAATACTTAAGCAGTATACAGTTGATCTCAGCATCCAGACGGACAGGAATTTAAAAATAAATATTCCGAATGTAAGTCTTGCTAAAAATATAAGGGGGCAGGTACTCGGAGAAAGTAGAATAATGTATGATGATGGAGAAATGAGCATCCTGGGAAATGATTCTGTAAGAAATGGAAGTTTCGTATTAAACGGGAATAATTTTACACTGGATACAGCAGAAGTAAGATTTACAAATGAGAATGAAACGCTTTCATCCATGAATCCGTTTGTACTTCTTGAAGCTTCGTCAAATATTGATGGCGAAAGAATAGAAATCGGAATGAACGGATATCTGAACAGCTCAGAGATTACATTAAAATCCTCTTCGGGGCTGTCGAAGGAACAGATTCTATCACTACTGGCATTTAATACTTTGACAGGGACTTCTGAAAATGAAGATACGGAAGACAAAGCAGGAGTTTCTACTGATGATGCAAATGCAGCGATTCTGGGGACTCTGGTAGATACTGCATTAAATCAGTTGATTTTTTCTTCAGTAACTGGTAAAATTGGGGAAACATTCGGACTGACAAATCTGTCAATAAATACAGATTTTAAGAATGGGACATCAGGAACTTATGAGGGGGCCACAACTGTGGCAATACAGGATAACCTATATAAAGACAAGCTGTTCTGGAATCTGGCTGTAAAATTTCCTTTTCAGACTTCAAAAGGTGCGGAAACAGCAGCAAATACGGATCCTGTGGGATATAATGTATGGATAAACTATAATGTAACAGAAGGCTTTGGATTAAAAGCTGGCGGAGAAACGGTCCAGATAAGAGAAAGCAATACCATTTTAAATCAGCAAAGTGTAAGCGGGATAAATTATTATATAGGAATTGACTTTTCTTCAAGAGCGGACAGTTTTAGTGATTTAATGAAAAAAATATTCCGGAAAAGAAAACTGCAAACTTTAACTAAATAAAATTAGGAGGAAATAATGAAAAAACGTAAAATTCAAGCTTTAATAGTAACAGCTATGTTATTTTTAAGTGTTAATGGATTGGTTTTAGCACAAGGAGAAAATCTGAGAGTAGGAGAAATTAAATTTACGCATTTAAATCAACTTCCTGAAGATTTCCTTTTATCTAAGTTACCTGTAAGGACAGGAGATAAGTATACGAATAAGGACCTGAGTGATATCTATCTGGCATTGAAAAGACTGGACTATATATCAAATGTAAATGTGTATCCTAAAATAGAAGGAGATACTGTGAACTTCCAGATAGAAGTTGATGAAAAATCAAATGCCCTTGATTTGGCAAGACAGGAAGCGGCTTCTGAGGAACTCACAAAAAGGACGGAGTTTACAGTTTCCAATATTGATATAGAAGGAGTAGAGACATTAGATAAAAATGAACTGTTAAATGGACTTCCGATAAAGACAGGAGAGTATTTTGTTCCGCAGGAAGCGATTAACGGAGCACAAAAAATATTTTCCACAGGATATTTTTCTACTGTCGAACCTAAAGTAGACAGAAGAGCTGACAATACAGTATCAGTAATCTATGTTGTCCAGGAAAATCCTAAGATAAATAATGTTACAATAACAGGAAATACTTTATTTACTCAGGAGGAATTGGTTACGGCATCAGGACTCAAACCGGGGGAGATATTAAATGGAAATCTCTTGAATCCTAATAGCAACGGTATATTGAATTATTATACCAAGGCAGGATACTCGCTGGCTAGAATAGAGAGTATAGATGTTTCTCCTGAAGGCAATATAGAAATAGGCCTGACAGAGGGAGTTGTAAATTCTGTAACATTCAAGAAAGTCACAACAAAAAGGGATAATGAAAGAACAAGCAAGAAAGTCACAACAAAAAGGGATAATGAAAGAACAAGTGAAAAGAGGGCAAACCTCAGGACGCAGCCATATATCTTTGAAAGAACCCAAGAAATAAAGCCGGGAGAAATATTTCAGGTAAAAAATGTTGAAAACACTATAAGAGAATTATACAGGACCGGAATATTTACTTCTATTGAGCCTGTGCTTACAGGAAGTGAGACTGATCCAAATGCAAGGAATGTGGAATTTATGGTTGAAGAAAGAGCTACAACTACAATAAACGGAAGCATTTCATACGGTACGGAAGTCGGACTGGTAGGAGGAATAAAGCTGTCAGATTCAAATTTCCTAGGAAGAGGACAGGAGGCCTCATTAAATCTGGAGGCATCAAATTCAGGAGATAAGACATTCGAAATAAGTCTTTTTGACCCGTGGATAAAGAATACCGAGAGGTTACAAGGCGGGGGTTCTATTTACTGGAGACAGGTAGTAGATGATGATGCAGGGGTTGATGAGATAGAAAAAGTAAGAAGAATCGGAACAAGATGGACAATAGGTAAGGGATTAAACAGTAACATATATGTAAGAGGAGCAATAAGGTTTGATAACTATAAGGAATACTACCGAGAAAAAGAATTAGGGGATAAATATAACTTATTAGCATTTTCTCCTTCGCTGATATATGATACAAGAGATAATTCATACAATCCTACTAAGGGGATATACGCTACACTGAGCTATGAAACTGGAAAGCTCTTTTCAAGGTATAACGTAAACGGAGAAAACGGAAAAGACTACAATCAGTTTGAAATTGACTTAAGAGCTTACCATCCTACGTTCTTCGGTGATAAGAATACGATGGCATATAGAGCCGTATGGGGAAAGACGGGAAGTGGAACTCCTGATGCCTTAAGATACAGTATAGGAGGTTCTGAATCAATAAGAGGATATGAGGCAGGAGATTTTGACGGATTTGATAAGTTCCATGCGACAATAGAAAACAGGACACAGATAAATAAGTCATTACAGTTTGTTGCATTCTTCGATATCGGGAATGCATGGCAGACTTCAGAAAAATCTGCGTTGACAGGGCGTACTATTTATAAGCCTGACAGAAGTTCAGCGAGCAGTTTCAAGGACCTGAAGAAAGGCTATGGAATAGGATTGAGGATAAATACCCCTATGGGACCATTAAGATTTGACTATGGATGGCCTATGGATCCTGTGATTAAAGGAGAGAAAAAGACAAGCGGGAAATTTTACTTCAGTTTTGGACAGATATTCTAATCCGGAGATCCTTTAAAATAAGAGTTCTTTTAGAAAGAAAAACCGGAAAACACATTTAAATAAAGTATATAATAAATATGCAGGAAGGGATCTTTATGTATGATATTAAAGAAATAGCTGCATTGATAAAAGGTGAAATAAAAGGAAACGATAATTTGAGTTTTCTCAGATTATCACCTTTTTTTCATGCAACTGAAAATGAATTGACTTTTGCAGCAGATGAAAAAATGCTGAAAAATATAGATAAATGTAATGCAGGGGCAATAATTGTCCCCCCTCTGGAAGGGCTTCCCGGGAATAGGACATATATAGTAGCAGGGAATAATCCGAGGGAGCTTATGCCTATACTACTTAATTATTTCAAGCCAAGAATAAAACCTTTTGAAAAGCAGATAGAGGACTCGGCAGTTATCGATGAGACGGCTAATGTTTCAAGGATAAATACATATATAGGACATAATGTAAAAATAGGGAAAAATGTAGTTATATACCCTAATGTTTCCATATTTGAAGGATCTGAAATAGGAGATGGAACGATCATCTATTCCAATGTAACGATAAGGGAGTTTACTAAGATAGGTAAAAATTCTATCTTCCAGCCGGGTTCCGTTATAGGATCTGATGGATTTGGATTTGTAAAAGTAGATGGAAACAATGTGAAAATAGAGCAGATAGGAAATGTAATAATAGAAGATGAAGTGGAAATCGGGGCGAACAGCTGTGTAGACAGGGGAACTATTGGAGATACCATCATCAGGAAGGGAACAAAGGTGGATAACCTTGTACACATTGCTCATAATGATATTGTAGGAGAAAACTGTTTTATAGTGGCACAGACAGGAATATCCGGAAGCGTGGAAATAGGAGATAATACAACTCTGGCGGGTCAAGTAGGGGTAGCAGGGCACCTGAAAATAGGAAGCAATGTAGTAATTGCAGCCAGATCAGGAGTAACAAATGATGTTCCTGATGAAGTACGAATGTCCGGATATCCTTTAAGAGAACATATGGAAGATCTGAGAATAAAGATGGCTATGGGAAAGTTACCGGAGCTTTTAAAAAGAATTAAAAGGCTGGAAAAGAAGATAGATAACACAAATAATTAGTAGACTTGCCATTTATTTCTTGACTTGCTATTTTAAATAATGATAGAATAAAACAAAGTAATATTAAAATAAGGATAGGAGTCAGTATGAAGAAATTATTATTAGGAGTATTATTTATAATTCTAATCGCATCATGTGGAACAAAGCCTGAAGCAGTTGTCACAAAATTTATAGATAACGTAAAGGAAAAGAAATTTGATGAAGCAAATAAATATGCTTTAAACCAGGAACTTACTAATGATGTAAAATTACAGTATAATAATACATTTCAGCAGCTGCTGTTTGAAAAACTGTTTTCAAATATGAACTATGAAATAGTGGGGACTGAAAAGCAGGATAAGGATATAACAGTAGTTACAGTATCTGTAGAAAATATAGATACTAAGAAGGTTTTTTTGGATTTATTTACTAAGATGTTCCAGAGTGCGTTTTCTGATAATGGGAAAAATCTTAATATAGAAGAAGAGTTTAAGGCTATGATGGAATCAGCAAATGTCCCTAAAGCAAAAAATATGACCAAGTTTTATGTAGTAAAGACAAAAGAGGGAAATAAGATAGATGTGTCTGCAGAAAATGTAGATGTGCTATTCGGGAAGCTGATCAGTACCCTTTCTAATTTGGATAAATTAGGAGAAGAAGGTGATAAGGGGACAAATAATACAGAACCTTTAATACAGAACCTTCTGATAATGTCAGCAATACAGCGAATGAAAATAAGCCGGAAAATCAGAATGTCCAAAATAAAGAAAAAAAGGATGAAAAAAATCAGGGACCAAAAGCAGGAACAGATCAGAAGCTTACAGAACCTACACTAAATAAAAAATAAAATAAATACGGGCTGTATGAAAAATTAAGTATAATTTTAATATAGCCCCTTTTACAATTTGAGGTGAAGTATTATGGAAAGACAATATGGAGATATGAAGCAGAATATGGAAGAAGCACTGAGATGCCTTGGATGCAAAGTTCCGGCGTGTGAAAAGGGATGTCCGGTTAATACGGAAATCAGGGATATAATAAAAATGTATACTGATAATAAGATGCTTAATGCGGGAGATAAGCTTTTCAAAAATAATCCATTATCAATAGTCTGTTCCTTAGTATGTCCCCATGAAAAGCAGTGTGAGGGGTCATGTGTATTGGCTAAAAGAGGAACAGGAGTAAGATTCGGGGTAATTGAAAATGAGATATCCTCAAAGTATATAGAAAGCTTGGATTTCAGGATACATAGGACAGAAAACAAAAGGTCCAAGGTAGCAATAATAGGCGGTGGACCTGCAGGGATTACCATAGCATTTACCTTAACATTTAAAGGATATGATGTGACTATATTTGAAATAAATCCTAAAATTGGTGGAGTTATGAGATATGGAATACCTGAATTCAGGCTCCCAAAGAAGATTATTGATAAACTTGAAGAAAAACTGATAGAAATTGGTGTTAAAATAAGACCTAATATAGTAATCGGACCGACTCTTACTGTAGACAATCTGATTTCTGACGGATATGGGGCAGTATTTATTGGAACTGGAACATGGAATCCAAGAAAGCTGGGTATAAAAGGGGAAAGTCTTGGAAATGTCCATTTTGCTGTAGATTATCTGAGATCTCCTGACAACTTTCATGTAGGTAAGAAGGTCTATATAATAGGTGCAGGAAATGTTGCCGTAGATGTGGGGAGAACTATGCTTAGAAAAGGCGTGGAAAGCGTGACGCTTATAAATAGGGAAGGAGATGAAGGTATTACTGCAAATAAGAAGGAATTTGATGAAGGACAGTACGAAGGAATAAAAATATTGAACTATAAGACTCCTCTGGAGATAACCGATGAGGGACTGTTCCTTTCTAAAACAAAAATAATTGAAGATGAAGATGGGACAAAGACCTATACCTATGATGGAGATGACAGGGAATTTTATGAGGCAGATACGATAATTATTGCTATAAGTCAGGGACCGAGATCAAATATAGTCTCAAGGGACAAAGAAATAAAAGTGGATGACAGAGGGCTTATAGTGACAAGGGCAGACGGGAGTACTACAAAACCAGGAGTCTTTTCAGGAGGAGATGTCGTTACTGGGGCAAGGACAGTTGTGGAAGCCGTTAAAGGGGCAAAGAATATAGCTGAAAAGATGGATGAGTATCTGGCAGAAAAAGAGAGGGAAGAGCTTGAAAAAATTCTGATACAGGAAAATCCAGGTATAGTAGAAAATATAAATGATAACAGGAAGAAAGGAATCCAGGATATAAAAAAGGAAAGCACGGAGATGAAAAATAGACTGGTTAAGGATGGAAATGGGAAATAAAGGGAAATTAGTAAGAGGAACAAGCAAGTGTGCAAGGTTTTTTGTATGCGAAACAACGGGAATTGTAAGGGAAGCTAAAAAGATTCATAATCTGGATCCTATACCGGCAATGATATTCGGAAATCTCCTTACGGGAACAGCAATGATTGGAAAAGACCTGAAAGGTGAAAATGACATAGTGACATTGAAGATAAACGGGAATGGACCATATGGAACAATGCTGGCTACTGGAAATAAATACGGAGAAGTAAAGGGATATATGAATGTATCTGAAGATAAGCTTAAACTCATAATCGATGAAGATGGAAACTTTAAGACAGATGAAACAGGGCAGATAAGATTCATAGGAAACGGAACATTCCAGATTATAAAGGATCTGGGTCTGAAAGAGCCTTTTTCAGGAATGACTGGACTTGAAGAAGAGGATATGGGAGAAATACTGGCTGGCTATTTTTTATTGTCAGATCAGATAAAATCTGTAGTTTCGCTGGGAGTAAAACTGGATGAAGACGGAGAAGTTGTAAAAGCAGGAGGATATATAATCCAGCTACTTCCAGGAGTAGAAGAGGGATTTATTACAAAACTGGAAAATAAACTAAAACAGATAAGAGGAATAACAGAGCTTCTAAAAGGAGGACTATCACTTATCCAGATAGTAGAACTTCTCTATGAAGATATAACTGTAGTTGAAGATGAAGCTTCTATGGAAGGAGCTCATGTGAAGACCTATGTAGAAGATTTTGAAATACTGGAAGAAGCTGATATTGAGTATAAGTGCAGATGCAGTAAGGAAAAATATCTTAATGGAGTAATAACTCTAGGAAAAGAAGAAATAGAAAATATACTTGAAAATGATGGTAAAATTGAAGTAGAATGCCATTTCTGTGGAAAAAGGTATGAATTTACAGAAGAAGACTTTAACGGGTTATTTTAAATATATACGAAATAACCGAGAGAATTGAAATATTTGAAAGTATATGAATTTAAATATGATAAGGAAAAGAGGAATATGATGTCAAAATTAAGAATAGGTGTGATAAGAGGTGGAATTTCCACAGAAAGAGAAGTTTCTTTAGCAACAGGAAATGAAATAGTGAATAATCTTAATAAAGATAAATATGAAGTATTTGATATTGTCATAGACAGTGAAAAGGAAGTGTATGAAAAGCTCATAGATCTGAACTTGGATTTTGTTTACATAGCCTTGCATGGAATATTCGGTGAAGACGGGAGAATTCAGGCAATACTTGAAAGCTTGGGCATAAAGTATAGCGGTTCAGGAGTTATGACAAGTGCAGTATGTATGGATAAGGAAATGACAAAAAGAATAGTTTCTGGTTATGGTGTGAGAGTGGCAGAAGGGATAAGCGTAAGAAAAGGAGAAAGTATAGATTTTAATACAATAAAGAAAAAACTTGGAGATAAGGCAGTAGTAAAACCGAATAACGGAGGATCCAGTATAGGCGTAAGTTTTATAGCGAGCCAGAATGAGCTGGATAAGGCTCTTGAACTGGTATTCAGTATGGATAAGGAAGCTCTGATAGAGGAAGTACTTGAAGGAGTGGAAATAAGCGTTCCCGTAATAGGTGGGAAAGTATATCCGACCTTGAAAATAGAAGCAGTAGCAGGAGAATATTTTGATTATGAATCAAAATATTCAAAAGGAGGAGCCAGAGAATTCGTATTTGAATTTGATAATGAAATACAGGATGAAATAAATAAATTTGCAGCTGACAGTTATTATGCAATGAAATGTGAAGGGTTTTCAAGAATAGACTTTATGGTGGTTGACGGGACTATACCATATTTCATGGAAGTAAATACATTACCAGGAATGACTGCTGCAAGCCTTCTGCCAAAAAGTACGGCATCCAGGGGATACAGTTATTCAGAAACATTGGATTTACTCATAGAATCTTCGCTTAATAAAGAAAAATAATCAGAATCCCAATAGAATAAGTGATAGGAGAAAATTAGAATGGAAAGAATAGCAAGTTTTCAAGTAGACCATATAAAATTAAAAAGAGGTATCTATGTATCAAGGGTTGACGAAATAAACGGAAATTACCTGACAAGTTTCGATATAAGAATGAAACTGCCTAACAGGGAACCTGTTATAAATATAGCTGAACTTCATACAATGGAACATCTTGGAGCTACATTTTTGAGGAATCATCCTGTCTGGAAAGATAAGGTTGTATATTTCGGGCCTATGGGCTGCAGGACAGGATTTTATGTTATTTTAAAAGGAAAGCTGGAGTCAAGGGAAATAGTTGACCTGATTAAGGAAACATATAAATTCATGTCTGAATTTGAAGGAGATATACCTGGGGCGACTGCCATTGAATGTGGAAATTTTCTGGATCAGAATTTACCGATGGCAAGATATGAAGCTAGAAGATATCTTGAAGAGACACTGAACAATCTGAAAGAAGAAAATCTGAAATATCCTAAGTAATAGTAAAAATAAACTTTATAATAAGCGGACAAAGAATAGAAGAGGTTATAAAATGTCAAAAATAATAGATACACATACCCATATATATGATAAACAGTTTGATGAAGATTTTGACAGGGTGATGAAAGATATAGAAGAGAAAATGGAAGGAATAGTAAGTATAGGATTTGATCTTGAAAGTTCTTTCAAAAGTGTCGAATTAGCTCATAAATATCCTTTTATTTACGCTGTTGTAGGAATTCATCCTGTAGATATAAGAAAATATGACAGAGATACTGAGAAAGAACTGGAAAGGCTAGCCCTTACAGAACATAAAGTTGTAGCAATAGGGGAAATAGGTCTTGATTATCACTGGATGGAAGATCCTAAAGACGTGCAGGCCGAAGGATTCAGGAAACAGATGAGGCTTGCGGAAAAAGTAGGGAAGCCTGTAGTAATCCATACAAGAGAAGCATTACAGGACACTCTTGATATACTTGAGGAATTTCATAATGTGGGAGGGATTCTCCACTGTTATCCAGGGTCCTATGAATCAGCAAAACCTTTTCTGGACAGATATTATGTAGGGGTAGGAGGGACACTCACTTTCAAGAATAACAGAAAGACTAAGGAACTGGTTTCCATGATTTCAATGGATAGGCTGGTAATAGAAACGGACTGCCCCTATCTGACGCCTGTTCCTTTCAGAGGGAAAAGGAATGAGCCGGTCTACACGGAATATGTAGCAGAAGAAATAGCAAGAATTAAGGAAATTCCTGTAGAAGAGGTGATAAGAAAAACAACAGAAAATGCAAGAAAGATATATGGGATAAAATGAAGATTTTCATTAACGGAGGAAGATCATGGAAATATACGGGATAGGGACTGATATAATTGAAATAGACAGGATAAGAGAAGCTATATCCAGAACATCATCTTTTAAACGAAAAGTTTATACAGAAAGGGAAATAGAATATATAGAAAAGAAAGGAAACCCTTTTGCCAGTTTTGCAGGAAGATTTGCGGCAAAAGAAGCAGTGTCTAAAGCCCTGGGAACAGGAGTAAGAGGTTTTTCCTTAAATGATATAGAAATAATGAATGACAAACTGGGAAAACCCGTAGTATATCTATATAATGAAATAAAAGAAGCAGCAAAAGATCTGAAAATCCATTTAAGTATATCTCATAGCAGGGAATATGCAGTTTCTACAGTTATAATCTACAGAGGATAGGAGAAAAATAATGAAATTAGATTTTACTGAAATCAGGAATACAGGAACCTTAAAATATATCTGGAAGAGAATATTATTACTGATTTTTATAACAGTGTCAATAGCTGTAACAGGAAACCCTTCTTTTTCAGTAGACAAGGTCAGGATAGAATATTTTGGAAGGGAAGACTGTAAGAACTGTTCCAATCTAAAGAAGTTCCTTAATGAACTTTCAGAAAAGAGAAATGATTTTGAAGTGACTGAATTTGAAATAGATAAAGATTCTGACGCTAAAAAATTTTTTGATGAGGTGACAGATAAGTTAAAGCTTGTCAAAGGGACGCCGGTAATCTATGTAAATGAACGTATAATACAGGGTTTCAATACGTCTGATACTACAGGCAAGGAAATTATAAAAGAAATTGAATCCGGGAAAGTGAAGGAGAGTATACTTACACTGTCAGAATTTATAGAAAAGGGAGATTTTGCCAATGTAGCTAAGGACGGAGCCGTATGTGAGATCGGAGGAGTATGTGAACTTCCAGAAGCTCTGCAGTACAAGGACAGGCAGGTACTTGTAAACATACCATTCATAAATAGGACTGTGGATCTCACAAATTATTCATTGCCGCTGATGGCAGGGATATTAGGAACAATTGATGGTTTCAATCCATGTGCCATGTGGGTACTTATACTGTTTCTTACTGCACTTATTGCAGTAGGGAATAAAGGCAAAATGTTCAGAGTAGCCGGACTTTTCATATTGGCAGAAGCTGTCATGTATTATCTTATATTGACTGCATGGCTTTATACATGGGATTTTGTAGGACTTGATAAATGGGTTACTCCCATTGTAGGTCTCGTAGGAGTGGCCGGAGGTTTTTTCTTCATAAGGAACTACTTTAAGGCCGGAGATACTCTGGAATGTGAAGTTACGGACTTCAAGAAGAGAGCTGAAATTTCAAAGAAGATAAGGGATATCGCCAATAAACCTTTTACTTTCCTGACAGCCCTTGGAATAATCGGACTGGCATTATCTGTAAATGTCATAGAATTTGCATGTTCTGTAGGAATACCCCAGACTTTTACTAAAATACTTCAGATAAATAACATTTCCTTTTTCCAGAGACAGATTTATACGTTTATCTATATATTCGGGTATATGATTGATGATTTCCTTGTATTTGGATTGGCTCTGTTTAGCGTTGAGAAGCTGCAGCTTACAACAAAATACTCTAAATGGATGAACTTATTTGGTGGAATATTGATGATAATACTGGGCGTAATAATGATTTTTAAGCCGGGATTGCTGGTATTGTAGAATAATTTTTATTT
Organism: uncultured Fusobacteriales bacterium; assembly: GCA_964469865.1. Taxonomy (GTDB): domain Bacteria; phylum Fusobacteriota; class Fusobacteriia; order Fusobacteriales; family Leptotrichiaceae; genus JAGOWQ01. Next base: position 27,279 of record CAYYAV010000001.1, read on the forward strand.
TTTTGAAAAGGATCTATAATATCTATGAAAATGAAAAATATAAGATAAGCTGTCTCAAAAATATTAGAGACAGCTGATTTTTTATTTAAAGAAAAGGTATTGACAAAATTGAAAATTATGTTAAAATTAAATTGAAAAAATTTACTAAGCAAATACCAAGAATTTTAAAATAATCATATAGAATATGGGAAATGCCCTTGTTAATGCAGGAAAGATATCGGTATTAAAAGAAATATCATCAGTCAGCATAGACAATACGAAGGAAATAGTGTCAGGAAAAGGGATAAGGACAGGAAATATAAAGAACAGTGGAACACTTCTGACAGCAGAAAAACTCAATGTAAGCGGTAATGTAGATAATAGTGGAACACTGGAGGCACAAGAAATAAAAGTAAAAGGTAGTACATTCAGTAATAAAGGAAATATATCATCAGACAATATATCAGTGGAAGTAAGGGATACAAGAAATGATGGGAGAATATTATCATCAAACGATATAGACCTGAATACAAGGGCTTTAACAAATACGAAAGAACTACTGGCAGTAAAGGACATAAAACTGGATAATGCAAAACTGATAAATACAGGTGAGATAGCCTCGAATAACAGGATATCACTGAATAATACAGATACCTGGAACAGTGGCAAGATATTATCAAACGGCGAGGTGTCATTAAATAATTCAGATATCAGCAACAGAGGAGAAATACTGTCAGGCAGGATAGAAATGCAAAATTCAACAAATTATGATAACACAGGGAGTATAAAAGGAAATGATGTAACCCTGACTACCACAAAAGATATAAACCTGATAGGGAATCTTCATGGGGAAGACAGTCTGACAATAAAGGGAAATAATATATCAAATAATGGAATGACAACAGGAAAAGGTCTGATGGATATAAGTTCAAATGACTTTACCAACAATAAGGAGCTGTCATCAAAAAATCTGATAATAAATGCAGCAGGAAATATATTAAACAATAATATACTTGGTGGAGAAAATGTCACATTAAAATCTAAAAACTTTGATAATAGGGATATGGTGGCAGCAAGCAATGACCTTAATATGGAAACATCAGGGAATATAGTAAACGGGAAGAGAAATGTAATATATTCAGGTAATAGTGGAAAACTTAAAGGAGCCGATATATTAAACCTTGAGGGAGAAATATTAGGAGGCAATTTAGAGCTGAATGGGAAGACAGTAGTAAATGAAGTAGGGTTAATACAGGCAGAAAAAAACCTGAAAATAGAGGCACCGGTATTTAAGAACATAGGTAGAGTAACGGATTTAGATAAATATGAAACATATTATGAAACCTGGGACGGAAGGGAACTTAGTGAAGAGGAGGCAACAAAGAAATGGGTGATACATTATGAGCCCCGTTCCTGGAAAGGGAAGGATGCAATAAGATATCAGGAGCAGTGGTTTGATGAACTGGCAATGTATTCAGGAGCTCAGACAGGCTATGATTCATATATATTCAGTAAATCAATAAACAGTGTAAAAAGGTTTTTAGGACTGGAGGGGGATTACTTTGTCTTCACTAATACAGCTGAAATACCTGTAAAGGCACTGGAGGGCAGGATAAGAAGTAAAGCGGTTACAGAATATGGAAGGGTGATAGCCGGTCAGAATATATCAATAGATACATCAGAAACAATGAACAGGGACGGGATAATATCAGCAGGGAATGTGGTGTCAATAAAGGCAGACAGGATAGACCACAGTTCCACATTAGGAAATGGAGTGCAGCTAAAGGACGGAAGGGAAAAGGTATATATACACTATAAGAACAGCAGTACGGATTCCACCAATGCCTATCTGGAAAGGGAGCTTGTGCCGGGTGGAACAGGATACATAACAGGAAGTCCGAGTGTAATAGAGGGGAAAGCTGTACAGGTGGACAGTACAAAGATATTACCCCAGAGCATACCTGAAGCAGGCGGGGTGTTAAGACAGACTCTATCAGGGGGTCAGGGGATATTGAAGAGCATAGGTGAAAGAAACGGGATATCCTCAAGGAATACAAGTATACAGATAGCAGGGAATATACAGAATATATCCAATGTAATAGATACAGGGGTAATAAAGATAAACCCTATACTAAGTAATTCCATGTTCAGGGTAAGCGTAGACCCGAGCTCAAAATATCTATTGGAGACTAGAGGGGAATATGTCAATCTGGCAAATTATTTGGGAAGTGACTATTTCCTGACCAGGGTATCCTATACGGAAGACTGGAACAGGGCAAAAAGACTGGGGGATGCATACTATGAAAATCAGCTGATAACAAGGGCATTGAATGAAAAGCTGGGGACATCCTTCCTGAATAACAGAAGCGGCACAGAATTAGTTCAAAGCATGCTGGATAATGCTGTTACGGAACAGAAGAGGCTTGGACTGGAAGTAGGGAAGGAATTAACAAAGGAACAGATAGAAAATTTAAAGGAAGACATAGTATGGTATGTGGAAACAGAAGTGAATGGTCAGAAAGTATTGGCCCCACAAGTATATTTAAGCAGTAAATCAAGAAATTCTTTGGAAAAGGATGACAGGGACAGAATAGGCGGTATAGAATATACAGAAATAAAGACAAAGGATCTGGAAAATAAGGGAGTTAAACTGGGGAATAAGGGTATAACGATAGTAGAGGCGGATACAGTAAGGAATGAAAGTATATCAGACAGACTGTCAGAAATAACAGGAGACATGACAATAGTAGAGTCAAAGGGAAATATAGAAAATATAGGCGGCAGAATAGCAGGAAACGAAGTGGCAGTACTGAAATCGGAGACAGGAGATATACTGAATAAGGGACAGAAGCTGGGTACGGAAATAAATAATGGGGAATATGACAGGACAAGATATGAACAGGTAGGAAATGTAGGATTAATACAAGGAAATAAAGTGATACTGGATGCAGGGAAGTATACATCTGAGGGTGGAGTACTGCTGTCAAAGGAACTGGAGACGGATGTTGACAGGATGGAAATACGGAGCCAGGAGCTAGCCGGAAGTGATAAGCTTGGTACAGGAGGAAAGAACTATAGGACATTTACATCAAAGGAGTATGTAGGAAGTGCAGTAATATCTGAAAGAGCAAGTGGCAGAATAGGGGATCTGAATATAGAAGGTTCAGTATTTGAGGTGGAAGACGGGAAAGGTCTGGATATAGGGAGTGTGAGAGTAGAATCATCAGTAAATGAATATGATGAGTTCAGCCTAAATGAGAACAGGAATACGACATCAAAGAGCAGCAGGAAGACAGAGAGCCATAGTGAAGAGAATGTGGCAGGAACATTCAGGGTGTCAGATGCAACAATCCATGGAAGTGTAACAGGTATAGGAAGTAACATAGACCTTGGAGAGAACACATATGTGGGAGGAAAAATAACTACAGACTCGAGACAATTACATAACAGTTACTATGAGGAGAACAAAAGAAGCGGGTTTAGTGGAAGTATAAGTGGAGGAAGCGTATCATTAGGGTATGGAAAAAGCAGAAATACTTATGATGAGAAAAGCTTGATAAATGCAAGGTCAACCTTGCTGATAGGAGATGGAAGCACACTAAATAACGGAGCAGAGATAACAGCTACGAACTTTGCACATGGAAACATTTCAGTAAACAATGGAGATGTAACATATGGAGCAAGGAAGGATACAGTAGATGTAAAGACTACTTCAAAAAGCAGTAGTTTTGGAGTGTCAATAGGGATAAAGAGTCCGATACTGGATAGGATAGAACAGTTAAGAAGTACAGCTTCACAAGTGAGAAACGGAGATACACTTGGTGGCGGAGTAAATGCCGTTAACTTTGTAACAGGAACAATATCAGGACTTGCTTCCAATCAAGGGAACAGACAGACAAAACATGATTCAAATGGGAGCGTAGGGAAAAACGGAGCAAAGGATGCTAAGGCAAACAATAACTTCTATGCCAATATAGGGGTGAATGTAGGATACAGCAGCTCCAGAAGTGAAACAAGCTCACACAATGAAGGGGCAGTGGTAACAACAATAACAGGACTGCAACCTGACTCTACAATAACCTACAGCAATGTAAGGAACATAACGTATCAGGGAACACAGGCAAGAGACACTACAGCTGTATACAACAATGTGGAAAATATACGAAAGGAAGCAGTAGAACTGAATAACAGCTATTCCTCAAGTTCGAGCAGCAGAGGTATAAGTGCGGGAGCAACCATAGGTTATGGAAACGGAGTACAGGTAACAGGAAATGGAGTAAGTATATCGGCTTCAAGAAGTAATTCCAATACGGTAGAAACAATATATTCAAATGGAAACTTCCGGGATGTGAATGAAGTACATAACAATACAAAGAATATGACATTAAGAGGATTCAACCAGGAAGGTGGAAAGGTAACAGGAAACATAGGAAACCTTGAGGTGACATCACTACAGAATAAGAGTACAACAACAGGAAGCAGCAGTGGAATAAGTATAGGAATAAGTTCAAGCGGGATACCTGACTCTATAGGACTGGACCGTAGCAGTACAAACGGAGAAAGAGCCTACGTGGATAACCAGAGCAGCTTTATAGTTGGAGAAGGAAGTAATCTTCATGTTGGAAAAGCTACTAATACAGGAGCAGTAATAGGAAAGCAGGTAGAAAACTCAACTTTAAAAATAGAAGAATATATTGGAAAAGACCTTAATAACTATGATACAATGAGGACAACAGGAGGCTCTATAGGACTACAGACGGGAAATGTACCACTCTCAAATATAGGCT
>CAYYAV010000002.1:0-9003 GCA_964469865.1 uncultured Fusobacteriales bacterium
GCATTGAATATAGGAGCAATATAAAATCCTATATCACTTGTTGTTATATTCTGTGGATTTATCTTTACATAATTTATTATATATTTCAATCCTTTAACTTTAGTTTTTCTAAGATTATATAGACCTTTCCTTATAATATACCTATTTTCATCAATCATCGGAACAACATCTGCTACTGTTCCAATCATTACTATATCCAGATAGTCATACAGGATCTTCTTATTCATTTCCAGCCTTTCATAGACAGCAGCTGCCAGTTTAAAGGCAACTCCTGACCCTGAAAGATTTTTATTAGGATAGTTTTCACTAATCTTGGGATTAACTGTGAGAAGATTGAATTCCTTGATATCATTTACAGGTCTATGATGATCTGTAATTATAATATCTATTCCATTATTTTTGAGCATAAGTACTTCTTCTCCTGTATTTATGCTGGTGTCTACTGTTATAAACAGTTTAGTATTCCTCTTAACAAGATATCTTATAAGTCCTCTGTTAATACCCACTCCTTCATGTGCCCTGTTAGGAATATAATAATCCACATTCATTCCCAGTTTTCTTAAAACTATTACTAAATATGCAGTTCCTGAAATCCCGTCAATATCATAATCTCCGTAGACAGTAACTTTCTCTTTATTATTTCTGGCCAGAAGTATTCTTTCAACGACTTCATTCATATGTTCAAACAGGAATGGACTATGAAGATTTTCTTCTCCTGAACTTAGAAATTTTTCTACCTCTTCCTTAGAATTTATATTTCTATTTAATAATAGCTTTGTTATTAATTCATTTTCCTGAAATTCTTCACTTTTAAATCTAAGATAATCTTCATCATAATTCTTTAGTTCCCATTTCACAGGTTATTCACTATCCTTCTGTTTAATCTCATTCAATATTGATGATATCCTTATACCATATTCTATACTATCATCTAAATGAATTCTTACTTCAGGAACAAATCTCATAGATAGCTGATCTCCTATTAGCTTTCTGAAAAAGCCCTTCAATTTGTTCAGATCTTCAATAATCTTTTCCTTATTAATGTTATTTTTCAAATCTAATATTGAAAACGTCAGATCGATATATCTGCCATCTTTCGTTATTTCAACTTTATGTATTGATACGACATTTTTCAGTTTTTCATTTTTAAGCTCTGTAAGAAGGGCCATACCGATAATTCTTGATACTTCCTTTTCAATTCCTTTTTTTCTTCTGTCGTTCATTTTTCACCTCATAATTTAATTTATTTTTAACGAAACAATTAAACTACCTTGGTATCTCTTCCATAACATATGATTCTATTATGTCGCCTTCTTTGATATCATTAAAATTCTTAATCTGGATTCCGCATTCCTGTCCCATGACAACCTCTTTAGCTTCATCCTTAAATCTTTTTAATGTCTCTATTTCACCTTCAAATATAATAATACCATCTCTAAGCACTCTTATCTTTGAAGTTCTACTTACTTTTCCATCAACGACTACTGAACCTGCAATATTTCCAACATTTGATATTTTAAATACCTGTCTTACTTCAATTCTTCCAAGATACACTTCCTTGAACTCAGGATCCAGCATTCCTGTCATTGCTTTTTCTATTTCTTCAGTAACATGATAAATTACATTATAGTTTCTGATTTCAACACCAAGTTTTTCTGCTTCATTTCTTGCAGGGGTTGTAGGTCTTACATTAAATGCTATTATTATTGCATCAGAAGCTTCAGCTAGTTTGACATCACCTTCTGTTACTGCTCCGGCACTTGCCTGAATAATATGAATCATAACTTTTTCATTATTCAATTTAAGTAATGATTCTTTTAATGCTTCTACAGATCCTTTAGAATCTGCCCTTATAATACATTTCAGTTCTTTTAGCTGCTGCTCTTCCAGTTCCTGTGACAGGCTTTCCAATGAAATATGCTTCTTTTTATTCTGGTCATTAGCTTTTTTCTCTTTCAGAAAGTCTTCAACTATTTTCTTAGCCTGTTTATCATTATTTACTCCATAAAGGACATCTCCTGCATTTGGAACTGTATTAAATCCCGTAATTTCTACCGGCTGAGAAAGAGTCCCCCTGTCTATCTTGTTACCCCTGTCATCAAGCATGGATCTCACTCTTCCATGGGATTCTCCTGCAACAAATATATCTCCTATCTGAAGCTCTCCTTCCTGAATCAGTATATCTGCAACTGCTCCCATCTTAGGATCCAGCCTTGACTCAATAACAACAGCTTTTGGCCTTTTCTTAGGGTTTGCCTTTAGTTCCTGTAATTCAGCAGTTATTAATATTGTCTCCAGCAGTTCTTCCAGATTTATTTTCTGTTTTGCAGAAATTTCAACAAATTCTGTTGTTCCTCCCCAGTCAGGTGACATTAGACCATATTCGGTCAGTTCTGTCCTGACTTTCATAGGATCTGCCCCAGGTTTATCTATTTTATTTATTGCAACTATTATAGGTACTCCTGCCTCTTTTGCATGAGAAATTGCTTCTACTGTCTGTGGTTTTACTCCATCATCGGCAGCCACTATAAGGATAGAAATATCTGTTATATTTGCTCCTCTTGCCCTCATTTCAGTAAATGCCTCATGCCCTGGAGTATCTATGAATGTTATTTTCTGTCCATTCCAGTTTACCTGATAGGCTCCTATCTTCTGTGTTATTCCGCCTGCCTCACCTTCAATAACATTTGTATGCCTTAAAGCATCAAGTAATGATGTCTTTCCATGATCAACATGTCCCATTATAGTTATAACCGGAGCCCTTGTTATCAGATCCTGTTCTCTGTCTTCCAGTTCAAGATGATATTTTTCACCATAACTTATTTCTACTATCTCTTCTTTTTCTATTAATACTTCATATTCAAGTGCTACTTCTTCAGCCTCTTCAAAAGTCAGTATTGCATTAGCTGTGAGCATTTTCCCCTGCATAAAGAATTTCTTTATGATATCAGAAACGTTTACTCCTAATTTTTCAGCCAAATCCTTAATAACAATTTCATCTCCTATTGTTATCATTCCTATTGTTTCTCCTTCTAATCTGACTATTTCATCTTTGTGTACTTTTTCATGTTTTTTCTTAGTTTTTTTCTTTTTATCATCTTTTCTGAAGTCAGATCTTAATTCTCTTAATTTTTTTTCTTCTTCTTTCTGCTTTTTCTCTTTCTCATACTTTTTCTTATCAAATTTTGCCTTATTACCTTTTACATTAGCTTTCGGCTTTTCTGTAATTGTAGCAACAGAAGATGCTGCATCATCTTTAGGCATTTCCTTTTTCCTGCTGTTTCCAAAATTTCTGTTATCCCTGTCCTTGTCAAAGCTCCTTCCATCCCTCTGAGTATTATCTTTCTGGCTGTTCCTATCCCTACTCTGAAATGGTCTGTTTCCATCTCTCCGGTTATCTCTCTGGCCATCCCTTTCCCTATTCTGAAAGGATTTGCCACCATCTTTCTGATTATCTCTCTGGTTATCCCTGTTTTTATTATGGAAAGTCCTGCTGTCCTTGTCAAAACTCCTTCCATCCCTCTGATTTTCCTTCTGACTACTTCTATTATATCTTTCAGACGGTTTACCGCTTTCCCTCTTATCCGTATGGGTATGATGTGGCTTTGTTTCTTTATGGCTGTTATCAAAAACAACTTTTTCCTTTATGATATGTTCCTCCTTCTGGATATTACCCATATTTTTTTGAACATTAGTAGATGAGACATTTTGAGATTTTTTATCCCTGTTTTCATTTTTTTCTTCTTCTGTACCGGTATTACCTTTTTTTATCTTTGATCTAATGAGAGATATCTCTTCATCTGTTAGTTTATTTAAATGGGTTTTCTTATCGGATATTCCGATTTCACTCATCATTTGCATAAAATCTTTAGTTCTATAACCCATTTCTTCCGCCAGTTTGTATATCTTCATTTGTCACCTCCATTTTATTTAATATTCCATTCACTACCTTTTTACCAAAAATTCCGATGACATTCACATTTCTGGAAAAAATATCGGCTATCTCTTTTTTCTTATTAACATTTATTACAGTTATCTCAAATTTTTCCTTTAATTTCATGAACTCTGAAATATATTTTCCGTTTATGTCTTCCGGTAAGATAACTAACTTTACTTTCCCCTTCTTTATAGCTTCAATATTTTCTTCTACACCGAATATAAAAAACTCAGAATTTTTCATTGGCCGTATAATGTCTATTATATTTTTCCTTTTCTTTTTCAAAATTCTCAACATCTCCATCAAATATTCCATATCAATATTATATTTTTTGTGTTTTGACAATTTTTCTATACAATCTTGATTTTTACAGACATAAAATCCTCGGTTCTGTATTTTCATTTCCTTGTCCAGCACATAACTGTCTTCAACCTTAGATAATCTGAAAAATTCACCCTTTTCATTTTTTTTCCTACAGCAGACACATGTTCTTTCAGGCATTCTACTCTTCACCTTCTATGTCTTCTTCTGCAGATTCCCTTTCCGTCTCATCTCCCCTGCCTATAGCATGGATATCTATCTTTATTCCACATAATCTTGCTGCCAGTCTTGAATTCTGACCTTTTTTACCGATAGCTAGCGAAAGTTGACTCTCTTCTACTTCTACTCTTGCTATTTCCTCCCCATCCTGTTCGATTATTTCCACAGACAGTACTTCTGAGGGATTCAACGCATTCTTAACAAAATATCTTATGTCTTCGTTCCAGAGAACAATATCTATTTTTTCTCCTTTTAGCTCATCTATGATACTTTGGATTCTCATGCCATTTTTACCGATACACGCTCCTTTTACATCGAGATTTTCATCCTGAGAATAAACAGCTACTTTTGTCCGGCTTCCGGCTTCTCTTGCAATCTGCTTTATTTCTATAGTTCCATCTTCTATTTCAGGTATTTCCAATTTCAGCAGTCCTCTCATGAGCTCTTCAGATTTTCTTGAAAGGAAGCTTTTAGTATATTTAGTAGCTTCTTCAACAGCCCCTACAAAAAGTTTAATCCTGTCTCCCTGAACAAACTTATCTGCTTCAGACAGTTCCTTTTCTGGAATAATAGCTTCCAGCCCATTTATATCCACATATAAATTTCCTTTTTCATTTGTCTTCCTTACAGTTGCCGATGTTATAGAGTTCTCTATTTTCTTAAATCTGTTAAATATTGTCTTCTTCTCACATTCCCTGACCTTTTGAACGACTATCTGCTTTGCATTCTGGATAGCATTCCTTTTAAAATTTTCAGCGTTTATCTCAAAATCTATAATATCACCTAATTTTGCTCTTCTCTTTATAGAATGTGCATCTTCAATACTTATTTCCTCATCTGGATTTTCTACTTTTTCAACAACACGTTTCTTTGAAAATACCCTGACATCTCCTGTTGTCCTGTTCACAGTAACTTCTGCATTATCCTTTTCACCGTAATTTTTTTTATAAGCCGCCATTAATGCTGTTTCAACAGCTTCAAGCAGCTCCTCTTTCAATATTCCTTTCTCTTTTTCTAATTCATCTAAAGCTTCTAAAAAGATTCTCTGATCCTTTGCTTTCATTATTCCTCCTTACTATCTAGTATACCACTTGGCATTTCATATATTAAATTTGACTTTTTCAGCTTATTTAAAGGAATCTCGATTATTTTTCCTAATTTTTCATCTGTTATATATATTATGTCATCTTCAAATTTTTCCAGTTTTCCTTGAAAAGTCTTCTTTCCTTCAACCTGACTCTTTGTATATACCTTTATTTTTTTTCCCGTAAATCTCAAAAAATCTTTAACTTTTTTTAGTTTCCTTTCAATTCCAGGCGTTGAAACTTCTAAAAAAAATTTTTCTTTTATAAGTTTATCAGCAATTTCATCTATTTCTGTACTCAAGGCTACACAGTCATCCAGACTTGTAGATCCGTCGGTTTTTTCTACATAGACTCTTAAATAGTTATATCCGCCATCCTGAATATATTCAACATCTGAAAGTTCCAGGTTCAGTTTTTTCAGATATACCTGAATTTCACTTTCAAACTTTTCCAATATATGCTCCATTCTTCACCTCATATTTAAAAGCAAAGAGTGGGATAACCCACTCTAGTGCCTGATATTTTGCTCTTTGTATTATATTACCACATTATATTTTATTTTGCAAGTATTTTATTTAATAATTTACATATATTTTTCAATAATTCTGTTTACCTCTTCAGATTTTCTCTCTATAAATTCATGAAAATCTGCTATTTTAGAATTTCTTTTAGTTTCAGCTAGTTCAATCATCAGTTTCGGAATCTTGTCTTCAGGGATGACAGCTTTGCCGGCATAGATAATCTTCTTATTTTCACTTAACAAGGTGTAAGCTATTTTCTTTTCTTCATCTACTGTCTTCATCCTTCCGGAAAATCCAAGATCCCCCTTAAAAGTCAGGCTACATGAATTGGGACATCCGGAAATTCTTAATATAGGAAGTTCACTTTTTAAATCTGGATTTCTTTCATTAAACTCCTTTATTATCCTGTTGAAAATAGCCTTACTTGACGTAAGAGCAAGCCTGCATCTTGGAATACCTGTACATGTGATACTTTCTTCCAGATCGCTTGTCATAAGAATTTCCTTAAAATTTTTCATAATATATACTACTTCGTCTCCATTCAGATCAAAAATAATAATATCCTGATTATTTGTTAATTTTATCCTTATATCATGACTGAGATTTTCCAGATAATCAATCAGTTTCAGAAGACCACCTTTTCTAATTACTCCGCCCTGATATTTAAGAGTTACCGCATAGATCCCTTTCTGATAAAAGCATTCCTTTATATTTCTAAACATCTTTGCATTTATATGTTTGTCATCTATGTTTTCCTTTTCTATTTCCTTTGCCCAGCTTTTTGACTCATATTTTTTATCTGTTCCTGTATACAGGTCTTTCAGGCTGATAATAGAATCTATTTCTTTTTTTGCTTTTTCCAGATATTCCCTATATTTCCCTTCAAAATTTTCCTTTCCTATAATTCTGTTCATAGTTCTAAGTCTTGCCCTGGGATTTTTCATATCCATATTTTCTATGAACATCATTACGGTAGCCCTCATATAGTATACCATTTCTTCTGCTTTTATTCTTTTAGAGTATTTATAGGGATTTTTCATGGAGAGATTAAGTCCAAAATCGAAATAGATATCAAAATAATTTTCTCCATCTATATTTCTTGCAATAAAACCCATATCTGAATATTTGGCATTTCCACTATCCTTTTCATTGTTTGAAATAGCAAATTTAAGTTTTCCCGGAAGTTTATATGTATCTTCATTCTGAATAAGATAATCTGTTGATTTTACCGCATAGGGAATTACATCAAATTCCTCCTCCTCGAATCCACTATAGGAAGAAACCGTCATACCTCTTATTGACTTTCCCCCTACTGCCTGAGTATACAATTCAACTTCTCCTAATCCATTTATCACATTGAATACATTTTCACTTCTTATCCCTCTTATCTGAACTCCCTGGCGTGTTGTAAGCTTTATTTCTCCATCTCCATATCTCATAGCCAAATCATTTATTCTTTTCATCTGTTTCAGGCTCATTATCCCGGCTCTGATTCTAGGTCTTATAAAATATGTCTTTTCTCCACGCTCAAAATATACACCGTTAATTGGTCCAATAGTTTTTATAGGTATTTCCTTTTCTCCAAGTTCCAGATGCTTTTTAAAGTCTTCTTTAAACTTATCTAGCATTCTTTCTCTTAATTTAAGGAATTTTTCCTTTAAGTTATCCATTTATTATCTTCCGCTTTCTATAATTATTTATATTATTCTATATTCTATCTATATTTAATCTACCATATATATTTTCAATGCCACTTCTTCATCAAAAGGGATAGGAATCGCCACTATCTTTTTACCTGAATCTATAAGCCTTGCTATCACTTCACTATGTTCTTTTGGTAAATAACCTACCTTTTCCTTTCTGTCATTAAAAACGGCAACTGCATTCAAAGAAATACTGTTGTATTCTCTATATAGTTCCAGAATAGAAGCATCCCTTATCTTCAGGCTGAAGTTCCTTATATATTTTATTCCTGACAGATATGTATCCATCAGAAAAATCTGCTTTGTCTTTCTTGTGTATTTATCTATCAGTATTTTTGAATATTCAAACATCATTTCTTTTCCAAGTCTTATCTTTTCTTCACGTCCATTTTTTCTCTGAATTATAAGGACACCATTTCCAAAAGAATATTCATTGACAACAAAATCTCTCTGATTTTTCAGAAATTCAAAATATTCCATCATTTCTTCAAAAATCATTACTTCTTTCTGAGAAATCTGAAATGATCCCTTCTTTATTTCAATAGAGTCATTTTCTATATAGGAATAGTATATCCTCCCATCTGAAAGAACCTCTATATCATAATTCCCGCCATAATAGAGGCCTTCAAATTCCAGCTTTATTCCGTTAAATGCATTCGATAACATATTTCACCTCGTATATTTTTACTGATATATCTTATTTTAATCCTGTAAGCTTCCCTTCAATAAACAATTTCATATTATTTTCTATTACTTCAAATAATCTTTCCATACTTTTCTGAGATTTCCAGGCAATATGTGGAGTAATAGTCAGATTATCCAGTTCAAGCAGTTTTGAGTCTTCTTCAGGAGGTTCCTTGGACATTACATCTATTGCAGCTGATCTTATAATATTATATTTTAAGGCTGTATACAAGTCATCCTCATTTATTATAGGTCCTCTCCCCAGATTTAATATAATAGCACTTTTTTTCATTTTCTTCATTTTATCTAAAGTTATCAGATTTCTTGTTAGTTCAGTAAGTGGGGCATGGATGGATAATATATCACATTTTTCAAGGATTTCATCAAGTTTAAATCTTCTGCGGTCCCCTATTCCGGCGTACTCCCTTCCTGGAATTTCAGCTATCATTGTGTCCATTCCAAACATTTTAGCTATTTCCTCCACTCTTTTTCCAATATTACCATACCCTACTATACCTAATATTTTTCCTTTG
>CAYYAV010000002.1:9013-15871 GCA_964469865.1 uncultured Fusobacteriales bacterium
ACACGTACTGACACACTCTTTCCCTACACGACGCTCTTCCGATCTCCTACTATACCTAATATTTTTCCTTTGGCATCATCAATGGGATATTTCTGGGCATCAGAATAAGTTATCATATTCCATCTGTTCTTCTTCACATCATCGCTATATCTTGAAACTTTTGTAAGTTCATTGAGCATAAGTGTCATTGTAAGCTGTGCAACAGAGTCGGTTGAATATCCCGATACATTTGCTACAGTTATCCCTCTACTATTTGCAGCATCTATATCTATATGGTTAAATCCTGTAGCAGTTATTAATACCAGTCTAAGTAAAGGGGATTTTTCAAATTCCTTTTCTCCCAGTTTTATCCTGTTAAGTATAACTACATCGGCTTCCCTTATCCTTTCTTCCAGTTCATTCTTTTCAGTATCCCAGTATTCTATGTATTCTCCATATTTGGAAAATCTTTTAGTTAATTCAATAGGTCCTGCTGTTCCTCTGTCCAAAAAAACAATTTTTAATTTTTTACTCATATCAATACCTGTCTTTCTGATAATTTATAATAATCTAAGTTCATATTTTCTATAATATCGATACACCTGAATCCAGTCTATATATTACATCCTTTCTTTCTACTATTATTGTTACCTTTTCTCTCAGTTCCTTATCCTTCTTGAGTTTTAACAGTAATCTTCTTGCAGGATTTATAGCTATTGCATTTCCCACCTGTTTGAACATTGTAAAGTCTCCTGTCGTATCGCCGTAAGCATAAGATTTTTTCAAATCTATGCTATATTCTTCACAATATTGTTTTATTACCCTCTTCTTGTTCTTAGCATCCCACATAGGCTTTACTTCACCTGTAAAAATTCCATTTTCATCAATAATATATTCAGAGCCTCTGAAATCTTTTACACCGTACTTTTCTGCCATCTTTCCTACAAGAAAATCTGGACTTCCTGAAATGATTATTACTTTATGTCCCTTATCCAGATGGTATTTCAATCGGTCCCTCGTATATTTATATACTCTATCCCCTTTTAATTCTATTACCCTCCTGGCAATAAAATCCATATCCGATTTACTGTAGTTTTTCAAGGCATCCACATAGGTTTCTACAAGCTCTTCAAGATAATCATCATAATCCCCTATTCTTTTCTCCCATTTTATAAATTTTTCCTTGACTTTACCTTCCCAGGTCATCATATTAATGTATTCATATTTTACCATCATCTTAAAATGTTCTATAAGAAGGGAATTTCTGTAAATTGTTCCATCTATATCAAAAAATGCTGCTGTACTTCTTGTCATCAGATCACCTCTCACCGGTTGTTTATAATACTATTATACCTTTTATTTTATCATTTTACAATCTATTTATCATTTATTCATTTAAATATACAGCTGTAGATAATTGAAAAATCTGGACTCTTAATCCAGATTTCCTACTTAATATTGTTAAAATTTATTTTCCTGAAATTCACTACACTATTTTTTTCTTCTTTCCAGTTCCCTTCTTTCTCTCCTTGAAAGATGTCTCTGTCTTTCTGCCGCAGAACTGCTATTAAGAGTATGAACGGGTGTAGTTCCCGCTACAGGTTCCGAATTATGGTATTCATCTCCTTCAACAGCAGAAGCTTCTTCATGCTCATAGCTTACATTCCTAACTTCTTCATGCCTAAGATTTTCAGTATTTTCCTGTCCCCTTAGCTTAAGCTTGAGAATAAATGCTCCTGTTTCCCTTTTTATAGCATCTATCATTTCATTGTAGATGTCGTATCCTACTATTTTATAATCATTTATAGGATTTCTCTGCCCATATGACCTGAGCCTTATTCCTTCCCTCAGCTCAGTCAAATCTTTTAGATGCTGCCTCCACTTAGAATCCAGTACTTCAAGCATTATATATCTTTCTATTCTTCTGAATGTCTCTTCTCCGACAAAATTTTCCTTTGTGTTATATACTGCCATCAGATCATCAAATACCCTGTCAGCTATTTCTTCCCTATCTAATTCAGAAATTTCAAATGAAAGTTCATAGTCAAATATCTCATGCAGTTTGTCCTCAAACAAATTAATATCCCAGTTTCCCTTATCTCCTGTCAATGCTGCATTGGTCAGGTCATCTACAGTATCTCTTATCATATCTAGGATCAGTTCTTTCAGATTCTCATTGCTCAGAACCTGATCTCTCTGGGTATATATTACTTCTCTCTGGGTATTATTGACATCATCATATTCAATAAGGCTTTTTCGTGAAGAAAAATTTCTGCTTTCAATTCTTTTCTGGGCATTCTCTACTCCTTTTGTAATCTGCTTATGTCTTATTTCATCATCTTCATCCATTTTCAGTATTTTCATCATAGATTTCAGACGATCTCCGCCGAATAATCTCATAAGATCATCTTCCAAGGAAAGATAGAACTCTGAAGCTCCAGGATCTCCCTGCCTTCCTGCACGCCCTCTCAGCTGGTTATCAATACGTCTGCTTTCATGTCTTTCAGTTCCTAGTATAAATAGTCCTCCTGCATCCAATACCTTATTTCTGTTTTCTTCACAGTCTTTTTCATATTGTCTAAGTACTTCTCTGTATTCCTCTGTTCCCTTTTCAGCAACTTTAGCAGCATAAGCCTCAGGATCTCCTCCTAGCTTTATATCAGTCCCTCTTCCTGCCATATTAGTAGCTATGGTTACTGTCTTATACCTTCCTGCCTGTGCGACTATTTCAGCTTCCCTTTCATGATGTTTTGCATTTAGGAGTTCGAAAGGAATTCTTTCTTTCTTTAACAATGCTGCCACATCCTCTGAATGCTGGATAGAAGCGGTACCTACTAAGACAGGTTGCCCCTTTTCATAAAGTTCCTTTATTTTTTTAGTTATTGCCTTATACTTTGCCTTTTGAGTCATATATATGACATCTGCCATATCTTTTCTTATTACAGGCATATTTGTCGGAACTACTATAACCTTTAACTTATATATCTGTTTGAACTCATCTTCTTCTGTCTTTGCAGTTCCTGTCATTCCAGACAGTTTCTTATACATTCTGAAATAATTCTGCAGAGTTATAGTGGCAAGCGTCTGATTCTCCCCTGCAACTTCAAGTTTTTCTTTAGCCTCGATAGCCTGATGAAGTCCGTCAGAATATCTCCTTCCTTCCATAAGCCTTCCTGTAAACTCATCTACTATTATCACTTCATTATCAGCATTGATTATATAGTCCCTGTCTATCTTGAATAATTCTTTTGCCTTTAAAGCCTGGGTCAGGAAATGAGTCAGCTCAACATATTCAGGTGAATACAGGTTATCTATTTTCAATATTTTTTCAACATTTCTTATACCTTTATCAGTAATTGTAACAGTATGTGATTTTTCATCTACTTCATAGTCTTCCCAGTCTTCATCAGGTATTATAGTATTCTTTTTATCTTTTATCTCTTCTGTCTTATAGCTTCTTTTCAGTATCTGCGCTACTGTCGCAAAGGTGTTATACCATTCTGTAGTCTCTTCAGCAGCTCCTGATATGATTAATGGAGTTCTTGCTTCATCTATAAGAATTGAGTCAATTTCATCCACTATGGCATAGTTATGACTTCTCTGGACTTTTTCATCAAGTTCTCCAACCATATTATCTCTTAAATAGTCAAATCCGAATTCATTATTCGTACCATAAGTTATATCGGCTCTATATGCTCTCTTTCTCTGTTCATTGGAAATATTCCCTACAACAACATCTGAAGTCAACCCCAGAAAGCTGTATATTTCTCCCATTGTATCCCTGTCTCTCTTAGCCAGATAGTCATTTACTGTTACAACATGAACTCCATCCCCCGTCAAGGCATTGAGATAGATAGGTAATGTTGACATCAGGGTCTTACCTTCCCCTGTTTTCATTTCCGCTATGCTTCCACTGTGAAGAATCATGCCTCCTATAAGCTGTACATCATAATGCCTTTTACCTGTCAGCCTCACTGAGGCTTCCCTTACAGTAGCAAAAGCCTCTACAAGTAAGTCATCCAGAGTCTCTCCATTCTTTATTCTCTCTTTAAACTCAGCTGTCTTATTTTGTAGCTGTTCATCAGACAGAGCTTGAAACTCAGGTTCTAATGCATTTATTCTTTCAACCAGCCTTGTCATTTTCTTTATTTCACGTTCATCCTGTGTTCCGAATATTTTATTTCCTATTTTTTTTAACATTTTTATCCTCTTTCCTAATTATTTTGATTTTTATGTTATTTTCTGAAATAAAATTTTCTACTCCCTGATTCTCAGATTATTTTCCAGTTGCCTGTCATATATTATCCTGTTCTTCTTTTTACTGATTACATTATGCATTATGCTGTCTTCTTCTTCTATTAGTTCGAAACCTTTATTCCTGATTACTAGGTAAAGATTATTATTTTTTTCTCTTAAAGATCTGAATTTTCCTATTTTTTCAAGTTCCTGTTTCAGTTCTCTTTTATTTATATTTTCAATTTTATTTATTCTTCCTATGATTTCATTAAGCTCTTCATGACTTAAACGGTTTTCCTTTACAAAAAGTCCAAGTTCCTTATTAAAGCTTTCAGCTTCAAGAATGGAAGAATGATTCATCATAAATATAATACATGTCATTATAAAGATAATTCTTCTTTTATTTTTCATATCTTTTTCCTTCTATTTCCCTTAATTTATCACCAATATGCAGATATATACCTCTTATTCAAAATACATTTAATATAAATGCACGGATTAAAATTTATTATATCATTATTTCCCTGTTTTGTCTATAAATTACATTTCTTAATTTTATATTGTAAGAAGTATTTTTTTATGATATATTATTGTATATTGCTAATATTTAAATATTTTGAAAGAGGTGTCTTTATGAATTATAAAAGTACTAGAGGGGGCGGACATAAGACTTCAACTTTTGCAACATTACACGGTCTTGCATCTGATGGAGGACTGTATATACCTGAAAAGCTTCCTGATGTAATATTAGGATATGATGAATTGAAAGATCTTTCCTATCAGGAATTGTCTGAAAAGCTTATAAAATTATTTTTTACTGAATTTTCTGATGATGAAATTAAACAGGCTGTTAACAAGGCCTATAATAATACTACCTTCACTACAGATGAAATAGTTCCTGTCTATAACCTGAATGATAAATTGAGCTTTGGAGAACTGTTTCATGGTAGGACCCTGGCTTTCAAGGATCTGGCACTTTCACTATTTCCTCACTTACTTTTACTAAGCAAGGAAAAACAGAAAGAAAACAAAAAAATACTTATACTTGCTGCAACTTCTGGTGATACCGGAAAAGCAGCATTGGAAGGATTCAGGGATATAGATGATATAAATATAGTTGTATTCTATCCAAAAAATGGAGTCAGTCCTATGCAGGAAGAACAGATGAGAAAGCAGCTGGGAAATAATGTCGATATAGTAGCTATCAATGGTAACTTTGACGATGCACAGAGTGCTATAAAATATATTTTTTCAAGTAGTGAATTTAAAAATTATGCTGATGAAAACAATATTATGTTTTCCAGTGCTAATTCTATAAATATAGGTAGGCTGTTTCCACAGGTCATCTACTATGTCTCTACTTATGTAAATCTTGTAAATTCAGGAACAATTAAAGCGGAAGAAGAATTTAATGTAGTTGTACCTACCGGAAACTTTGGAAATATATTAGCAGGATATATTGCAAAAAAACTTGGTATACCCATTAGAAAATTTATTTCTGCCTCAAATAGGAACAGAGTTCTTTCAGATTTCTTCAAAACTGGAATTTATGATAAAAATAGGGATTTCTTTATTACTAATTCTCCTTCAATGGATATACTCCTGTCTTCAAATTTTGAAAGATATCTCTATTACAGCATAGGTGAAGATAGTCACAGGGTATCCCAGCTTATGAATGAACTTTCTTCCACCGGTATCCTAAAAATATCTGATACTGAACTAGAACGTATTCAGAATGAATTTTATGGCGAATTTGCCAATGATGAAGAAACTGTAAAAGGGATTCAGGATGTCTATAATAAATATAAATATTTAATGGATCCACATACAGCTGTTGCATATTCTGTCTATAATAAACTTGATAATGTCCTGGATAAAAATCTTCATACTATAATCATGTCCACTGCCCATCCTTTTAAATTTCCGGTTCCTGTTGCCAAGGCATTAGGAATAGATGAATCTCTGGATCCGTATCTGATTTTGGATAATGTTTCAGAAATTACAGGTATAAAGTTCCCGGAAAAACTGGATGAAATCAGAAAATCTGGAATAAGGTTTTCTAAAATCATTGATAAGTCAGATATTAATGACTATGTCAAGGACTATATTAAAAATTTGAAATGATATAATCAAAATTATATGCTAAAGCTACCCAAATAGTTCAGGTAGCTTTTTTTTATATTATTCTGTTCCTAATTTCTGTATTTAAATCTCATAGGATTTACGGGTATTCCTTCAATAAGGACTTCATAATGTAGATGTGGTCCTGTAGACATTCCGGTATTTCCGCTTTCTCCCACTTTTTGACCTGTATTGACTGTTTGTCCTGTATTTACAACTATTTTACTTAGATGTGCATATCTTATTCTTAAACCGTCATTTCTTTCAAGTTCTATCATATTCCCATAATTACCTTTTTCTCCTGCATAGATAACTACACCGTCTATCCCTGAATACACAGCTTCTCCTTCATTTACAGCAATATCTACTCCCCTATGTAATTTTTCTTCATTAAGAATAGGATGATTCCTTATTCCAAATTCACTTGTTATATTTCTGGAATTTACAGGCCAGTAAAGTTCATAGCTTTTGATATTCTCCCCTATTCTATGTACATTTCCATTTTTATCATATAATATTCTC
>CAYYAV010000002.1:15881-22226 GCA_964469865.1 uncultured Fusobacteriales bacterium
ATCTACACCTTTTATAATATTATTTTTCCTACTGGGCGGATTAGGATTTTTTTCTATTCTTATAAACTTATTTTCTTCAACTTCATACCTGTCTCTGGAATTTCCTATTAATATTTTATTATCATACTTTCCTGTTGTATCTTGTCCATTATCTTCATTCTTTATTTTATCCGGTCTCTTTTTACTGTTTTCTATACTTTTTTCCTTTTCTTCTATCTTTTTTCTCAAATTGGAAATTTCCTGCTCTGATATATTATTCAGATTTTGTAAATATGCCATATTTTTATTTTTTTCAGAAATGATGAATATCAGTCTTATTATTAGAATGGAAAATATTCCTAATATAACAGTAAGTATAATAACCTTCTTATCTTTTTTATATCCCCTCATTTTTAACCCTTTTTAATATTTAATTTTATTTTAATTTATTATATTTTATACTTTATAAATAAAAATGTCAATTTTTTTAATTATATTTTAATTAATAATATAATTTCTAATAACCGGCTGATTCACCTAATATTAAACTAGGATTTTTTATGCTATACATATTTTTTCTTAATTACAATAATAACCTCCCATGGTATTCCTATACCATAGAAGGCTATCTAAATTTACATATTCCATACATCCCTATTTACTGTCTAAATACAGTTTATAATATTTATCAGTAAGCAGATCTTCAGCTTTTATCCTATTTTTGATTAATTTATTATTATATAGGAACTCTATCACCTTTTCAACCTTTCTCCCTGTTTCCTGAGTTATTTCTGGACTAAAATTTTTAAAAGTCCTGTCACCGGAATAAGCCTTCTTGTATATTTCTTCTGGAATTCCGTTTTTAGAAAAAATTTTAAAAACTTTTTCCGGATCTTTCCCAGCGAATTCCTGTGCCCTATGTAAAGCCCTTATTATTCCCACTGCTGCTGCTTCATTCTTCTCCAGAAATTCACTTCTTCCCACAACTAGACTCTGGGAAGCAATATCGGGTTTATCTATTGTAGAATCTATCACTTTCCCCATTCCCTTTGATTCCATAAATAATACTGTATAATAAAATGTAAATATTGACTCTGCCTGCTTTGCTGAAAATACTGAATTTGCATCTGCTCCTACTGCATTTACCATTTCAAAATTACTGGGGTCCAGTTTATAGGATTTTACTATTTCTTCAAAATATTTCTGCTGCACTGTCCCTTTTCCGAATATAACCTTTGTATTCTGAAGATCTGAAATAGTTCTGGCTTTACTTTCCTTCTGTACCAATGTTCCAAACTGAAGCCGTGAATTATCAACAGCAAAGACTCTGACATCAGCCCCGTTACTTCTTAATACTGTTATAGGTAAGTCACCATACATTGCTACATCTATTTTTTTTGTTGCCAGAGCTTCATTTAAAGCCGGTCCTGCCTGCTGAAAAAATACAAATTCTACTTCATATCCTTCTTTTCTAAGCTCTTCCTCCAGATACTTCTCATGTTTTGCAATTCCTCCTGCTTCTAAAGTACTGTTAGAAATTCCTGGAAATCCTATTACTACTTTTTTCTTTTCCATATTAGAAGAAAAATTTGCCACATCCTTATTTTCTTTCCCTCTAAACTCTATTCCCCCTAAAGAAAGTATGAGCAGTACTAACAGCCCCAGGATTAATTTTATCTTCTGTTTTTTCTTATATTTCATTTTCTATCCTCTCTATTTATATCTTATATTCTACATTTTCATCCTGGCTTTCAAAGAAATAATCGTATATCATATTCTTATAGTATGCAAACTCGGAATTTGTCCTGTCTTTTATTCCTTCTATTTCTATATTTACAATATCCCTTATTTCTCCAGGATTAGAAGAAAGTACTATTACCCTGTCACCCAGATACACCGCTTCTTCGATATCATGAGTTACAAGTATCATCGTCTTCTTTTTTTCTTTTCTTATTTTCAGTACTTCTTCCTGCATATTTATTTTAGTCATGGCATCTAACGCACCAAAAGGCTCATCCAGGAGTATTATATCAGAATCCATGATCAGTCCTCTTGCTATGGCTGCCCTTTGAGACATTCCCCCTGAAAGTTCCTTTGGATATGAATTTTCATATCCCTTCAGTCCGACCAGTTTCATATATTCGTCAGCTTTTGCATCTTTCTCCCTTTTACTAAGATTTTTTAGTCCGATATTTATATTCTCTCTTATTTTTAGCCAGGGAAAAAGCCTGGATTCCTGAAATACTATTGAACAGTTTTCGTTATATTTTCTAGCTTTTTCTCCTTTTATCCTTACTTCCCCTTCGCTTGTTTCAGTCATTCCGGATATTATTTTTAAAAGAGTACTCTTTCCACAACCGCTCTTTCCAACAATTGTTACAAATTCTCCACAATTTATTGAAAGGTTTATATTATTCAGAATCTTTCTCTCCCCTTCATCTTTTCTATATATTTTGGATACATTTTCTATTTCTATAATTCTTTCATTCAATTTTACTACCTCCATCTGTAGTTCTAATTTTTCCAGTCTGTTGATATTTCAGCTGCTAAAACTATCATTTTGTCCATTAATACCCCTACTATTCCTATTACAATCATACATACTATAACTGTATCAGATTTCATAAGACTTCTTGCATCATTTAGCCTATATCCGATTCCCGAGGATGATGCTATGAGCTCTGAAGCTACAACAGCCATCCATGAAGTACTCAATCCCAATCGCAATCCTGTAAATATGTTTGGAAGTGCTGAAGGCAGATACACTTTAAAGAATGTATCCCATCTATTTAACTTATATATTTCAGCTACCTCCAGAAAAGCTTCCGGTGTACTTTCTATCCCGTTTACAGTATTGACTACTATGGGAAATGTTGCTGCAAATAATATAACTGTTATTTTGGATATTTCTCCTATCCCTGTCCAGAGTATTATTAATGGAATCCATGCAATCATGGGAATCTGTCTCATGGATGTAAGTGTAAACTGGAATGTCTTCTTTGCTTTCCTCGATATTCCCATTATTACTCCAAGTGTTACTCCCAATATGCTTGATATTACATATCCCGCAATGACCCTTCTCATACTTATTCCAAGATCTGAATAAAGCTGCCCTGATTTTATCATTTCTTTAAAGGTTCTTATAACTGTCCCTAGTTTTGGAAGGGCTGTTTCTGGTATTTTCCCAATATTTGTCCCTAGAAACCATATTATGAGTATTATTAAGGGTAACAGGAATTTTATATAATTGTCCGTATTCCTTTTCAAATTTCTCCTCCTATTTCTGATCTATAAATTTTTTTATCCATTCATATATATATTTATAATTCCTTTCTCCTATTTCCCTAGCTATTTCTTTATCATTTTTTGATAATATTGTTACAGGGATTCCCCTTATCCCCTTTTCCTGTACAAGATTGGGATTTTTATCTACATCCACGTATCTGGCTTCTATATATGTACCTAAATCTGATTCAAGTATACCTTCTATTATAGTATGAAAATTTTTACAGTGTTGGCACCTTTCAGCCCCATATAAAGTCAGTTCAATATTTTCTTTTTTTCCAATACTCTTTTCTTCTGTTATTTCCCTAAAAATTTTTCTGTTTACAGTAAATAGTTTTTCCATATTACCATTACTATTTTTTTCATCGATTTTAGCCACACACAATGCATCACTTGACTGATAGGGTTTTGTCCCTTCAACTTTAATAACTTTTTTTGCTCCGAACTTTCCTGCATTAGGTAGCCTATAATTTTTTATATCAACAGCTTCTATAGGAATTTCTTCCGGTTCTTCTTCCTGTGGAACCCAGGAATATGGATATCTGTAACTCCTATATATCATATTATTGATATACTGTTCCTCTTTATCACTATTTTCATTATTATAATACGGAGATATCCATTCCCACACTATTTCCTTTTCATGGGTAACTTCCAGTATCCTTCCATCAGAACCTTCATCTATGAGGGTATTTCCATTGGGAAGTCTTTGTACACTGCTTACATAAGGACTGTAAAATTTACTTGCATCTGTAGGAATCGCAGCCTTTATATCTTCAGGAGTAAACTGCCATTCTATTTCCAGAGTCACAGGATTTATTTCTAGAACTCTGGAAAAATCCCTTCTTGCATTCTTTGTTCCATCCTTACTTTCAGGATTTGGAGCCCCGTATCCTCCCCATCCTCCGTTATCAAAAACTAGAATGTTTCCTTCTCCTGGAAGCCCTTTAGGAATAAGATGGGCATGATGAGGTCCTATTATATTATTTATATGCTTCACATTAGTATAATCCCAGTCAGGTCCTATTTTCCATACTATCTTTCCTGTTTTTTTTGATATAATTCCTATGAAGTTGGCTTCCCTGCTGTCAAAAATTATATTTTCAGGATGAAATCTTTTGTCTCCTCTTTCATACCATTTATTTGGTCCCAGATAACTCATACAGTTTATATGAAGCCAATCTCCTATTCCCCCGTCGGCACTTCTCATATTGGGATTTCTATATATGGCTTCCTTCGCCTCTTCACTGAAACCTATTTCATCAAAATGTTCATTTGCTTCCCATTGCCATAGTATGTTCCCTTCCCAGTCAACCTCATAAAAAACATCATCCAGCAGTTTCTTGTCGCTTATTTTTTCATTTCTGACAGTCTTATGCCCTAATATCAGTGTTTTACCCCCTCTTGCCAGTGGTTCCTGATCAGGTACATAATAGCCTACAGGATTTCCTTCTCTCTGATAGTCATGATGGTTTCTTCCCATCCATCTGCCTTCTTCCCCTTTATCTTCTATAAATTCAAATTTTTCAAATTTCCATATAATATTTCCGTCATAGTCTATCTGAACCAGTCCCAATCCATCCTGCATTCCATATTTTGGATTCCTGTCCCCCAGATGACCTATTATATCTCCATTTGGGAGCATTTTATTAGGAAAACCATGAAATTCATCCCATCTCCTTATCTCATTTCCGTTCATGTCAAATAGTAATGCTCCTGATCTTGTAGTCTGTACCAGATTATAGCCATTCCAGCATTTTTCCGGTTTATATATTGTTACCCCTGTAGGATATACGCTTGGATGTCCCATTTAAATCACTCCTTCACTATATTTTTTTATTAATTCGATAAATTTTTCTTCCTGCATATATTGTTCATATTTTTTATTTTCCTGTTTCAGTATTTCAGCAAGTTCTTCCAGAAAATAGGGTATCTTTTCCGCTTTTATTTCTCCGACCTCTTCATTCAGTTTAACTGTCTTTCCTTTAAATTCACCTCTTGCATATATTGTAAAATAGTCCCCATCTTTCTTTTTTTTACCACTGAATCCCATTTTTGCTATCTGATGTGCAGCACATGAATTTGGACATCCGGATAAGCTGATTTTAGGAATATATTCTGCCAGTTCCTTCTTGTTATTAAAATGTTCCAGAATATAGTCCAATATGACGGGAGTATCTAATATACCAAGATTACACGTTGTCCTTCCTATGCATGAATAGGAGTTAAAAAACTCACTTCCGCTGTAGTATTTCCCTGTAATTTTTTTTAACTTTATCAGATCTTCAGCTTTCAGATTTCTTACAAGTATCTTCTGATCACTCGTAAGCTTCAGTTCCACCTCGTAATCCAGCTTTTTTATGAAATTCATTATCCTGTTTCCTTCCTTTGTGTATATATTTCCTTTTGGAGGACGTATATAATATCCATAGTTACCACTTTTTTCTTCTTTTATTATGTTAGAATCTGAAGAAAGCCCCTTTATTCCTGTTTCCTTTTTTTTACCTGTCTGTATAGATTTTTTTTGATTCCTGTCATCCAATATTTTTCGGACTCTTTTTTTTAACAGGTCTCCTTTTTCTTCATACACTTTTTTCAGATACTTTCTGTATAATTTAAGAAATTCCTTTTCCCCAAGATTTATTAATACATATCTGAGTCTCGCCCTTGACTTTATCTTTCTGTTCCCATGTTCTGAAAAAAGGTTTTTTATCGCTTCTACCTGGTATAAAATCTCATCCTCTTCTATAAATTCCTTCAGTACTATCCCCTCCCTTGATATAGGTCCAAGACCGCCTCCTCCATAAACACGGAATCCTCTCCTCCCTTTTCTTATAACTGCCTGAAATCCCAGGTCATTTATCTTTGAATAAAGAGAATTCTCTTCCTTATTTGACAATGATATCTTATATTTCCTTGGAAGATTCATAAACCCTTGACCTTCAAGTATATAGTCTGTTATTATTCTTCCATGTACGGTAACATCAAATACTTCTTCTTCAAATCCACTTGTAGGGGGTATTATAACTGCTCTTGCTCCATTTCCTCCAGTTGATTTTGTAAAAAAACCTTTTCTGGAAA
>CAYYAV010000003.1:0-3051 GCA_964469865.1 uncultured Fusobacteriales bacterium
CCATTTTTATTATTTGATTTTTTATAATTAAATTACCGCATACTTATTTTCAGATTGTTTTAATAATTTTTATTACTTCAAAATAGTATTTTTATATATTTTTAATTTCTACTTCCGTGATTATTATAATGTAACCACTCCCTTAATATTACTCTCCTGCCATCTTCCTGGATTTTTCAGTACATGCTGCTACTGCTTCCATGACTGTTCCTCTGAAGTTTCCCTTTTCCAGGACTTTGACAGCTTCTATTGTTGTCCCTCCCGGAGATGTAACTTCATCTTTTAACTGCCCGGGGTGTTTCCCTGTTTCAAGGAGCATGGCAGCACTTCCCTTCACTGCCTGAGCTATTATACTATATGCCTTGTCTCTTGGCATTCCTTCCAGGACACCTCCGTCTGCCAGAGCTTCCATGAACATGTATACATAGGCAGGAAGTGATCCGCTTATTCCGGTATAGGCATGCATAAGCTTCTCCTCTATTTCTATGCTTTCCCCGAAACTGTCCAGGATCATATACACCGCCTTCTTATCTTCTTCACTTATATTACTGTTGAATGTGACTGCTGTCATCCCTTCCAGTACCTGTGCAGGAGTATTAGGCATTGTCCTTACCACTTTCTTATCTTCCCCTATCACATCTTCTACAAACCTGATACTTATCCCTGCACCTATTGTCAGTATTACCTTATCCTTATTTATGATGTCCTTTATTTTTTCAAGGACTTCCCTGTATATATTAGGTTTTACTGCCAGTATTACAATGTCACTTTTCTCAGCAACTTCTACTTCACTACCTAAAAAAGTAACACCATATTCCTTAGCCAGTTCTTCAGCTTTCATTCTGTCCAGGTCAAATACATTTATATTTCCGCCGGAAACTGCACCTGATGTTACCATCCCCCTTATCATACTGCTCCCCATGTTTCCTGTACCTATAAATCCTATTTTCATTATCTTCTCCTCTTTATCTTCTTATCTGTCCGTTTCCCCTTATGACATACTTTGTAGTAGTAAGCTCCCTTACTCCCATAGGTCCTCTGGCATGGAGCTTCTGAGTGGAAATTCCTATTTCTCCGCCAAATCCGAATTCCCCTCCGTCAGAAAACCTTGTGGAGGCATTCAGGTAGACTGCCGCAGAATCTACTTCATTAAGGAACTTTTCAGCATTTTCAATATTTTCAGTAATTATAGAATCTGAATGCTGTGTACTGTGGGTATTTATATATTCTATAGCTTCGTCAACATCATCTACCAGCTTTAATGACATTATCAGTTCCAGGTACTCTGCCCCGAAGTCTTCTTCCGATGCCAGTTTTACATCACTCCTGTTTCCGATTATTTCCAATGCCTCACTGCTATATCTTAATTCCACCCTGTCCTTTATAAGCATATCCGTTAAAGCCGGAAGTATCTTTTCTGCCACATTCCTATGTATGAGGACAGTCTCTATGGAATTGCATGTACTCGGTCTCTGCGTCTTGGCATTTTCTATTATTTTCAGTGCCATGTCCACCTTGGCACTTTCATCCACAAATACATGGCACACTCCGGCTCCTGTCTCTATTACAGGAATCGTAGCATTCTCAATTATAAACTTCTTCAGTCCCTTTCCTCCCCTTGGAATAAGTACATCAATATACCTGTCAAGTGTTATCATTTCCTTTACCAGTTCCCTGTCTGTACTCTCTATGAGCTGTACTGAATTTTCAGGAAGCCCTGCCTTCATTCCAGCCTCATTGAAGAGCTTGTTTAAAAATATATTTGAATTTAACGCATTAGCTGAACCCCTTAATATTACTGCATTAGAAGATTTTATAGCAAGCCCTGCCGAGTCTATGGTTACATTTGGTCTTGACTCATATATCATTCCTATTACCCCAAGAGGTACTCTCTTCTTCTCAATGGAAATCCCGTTCTTATGTCTCCATCCTGAAACTATTTCCCCTATCGGATCTGTAAAAGCCGCCATTTCCCTTAGGCTCTGTGCCATACCTTCTATCCTGCTGTCTGTCAGCTCAAGCCTGTCCAGCAGTGCAAAGGATAGTCCCGCTTTTTTCCCATTTTCAAGGTCTGTCCTATTCGCTTCCTTTATCTCTTCTTTTTTTACAATCAGTTCTTCAGCTATAGCAAGAAGTGCATTATTCTTTGTTCCGGCATCCAGCAGGAGCAGCTTTCTGGAAGCTTCCTTTGCCTTCTTTCCCATTTCTTCCATATAGTTTTTCATATTATTATTCCCCTATATTTTATTTACGTTAGTTTTATGGATAACGTATAATCCTTCATTTTTACCGTCAGTCCGCCACAGTCCGTTACAGGAGCCTGACTTTCTTTCTCTGTATCTTCCCTGATATTACCGTCATCAGCTTTCTAGGCAGAAATCTTACCATAAATACTGCCATCTTATTTAAGAATCCTGGAACTATTATGTTCTTTCCCTTACTGAAATCCTTATATGCTATTTCAGCAACTTTTTCTGCCGTCATTACCTTCAAGCTTGAAAAAAGCCCTCCCTTATCAGCGTTGGAACTTTTTTCAAACTCTGTCGCCGTAGGTCCGGGACACAATGTACCTATTTTTATGTCAGTTCCTCTTACCTCTTCCCTTATTGCTTCTGTAAAGGAAAGTACATATGCTTTACTTGCATAATAGCTTGCCATCATAGGTCCCGGAAGGAATGCGGCTATAGAGGATACATTAAGTATTTCCCCTTTTTTTTCTTTTAGAAATTCATCCAGATAAAGTTTCGTCAGTTCTGTCAATGCTTTTATATTTAAGTTTATAAGGTCATTGTTTTTTTCTATTTCTTCCGGAGTCAGATCAGAAAATTTTCCATATATCCCGAAACCTGCATTATTTATAAGTATATCCACCTTTATGCCGCGCTTTTTTACTTCATTGTAAAGATACTCAGCTCCTGTTTCACTTCCAAGATCACATGAAATTATTTCTATCTTACTTTCAGGATACATTTCTTTTAATTCTGTGAGCTTTTTCTCTCTTCTGGCTGTTATTACCAGACTATATCCCTTTTCTGCGAATAATTTTGAAAA
>CAYYAV010000003.1:3061-20816 GCA_964469865.1 uncultured Fusobacteriales bacterium
ATTACTGTATCTATTTTTATTTTTTCCGACTTTATATAATGAAACAGTTCCCTTGAAGCATTTTCTGCTCCAAGGTCTTTTTCTATCAAAGTTACTGATATTTTATCCGAAATACTGCTTCCTATTTCTTTCTTCAGCTTCTCAAGCCTTTCCTTTCTTCTGGCAACAATAACAATGTTATAGTTATTACCGGCATATACCTTTGCCAGTTCATATCCTATTCCACTGCTTGCTCCTGTTATCAGCACCGTTTTCATAAAGACTCCCCCTTCATAAATTCCTGATATCATCTGTTTCCCATGACTACCATATTATCAATGTGGACTACAGCATCATCATATTTATGCCCGAGGATCTTTTCAATGTCGTCACTCCTGTGCCCTTTTATAAGCTCTATCTCTACGGAAGAATAGTTGGAAATTCCTGTAGCTATGACTTCATTTTTGAGGTTGGTTATTTTTACGACTGTCCCTTTTCCAAAATTTCCTTCAATGGACTTAATCCCTACCGGAAGAAGACTCTTCCCTTTCATGATGGCTTTTTCTGCTCCTTCATCTATTGTTATAAGTCCTTTTTTATTTGTCCCGTAGGCCAGCCAGTATTTCCTTGAACTTATCTTCTTATGCTTTCTTACAAAAAGGGTCCCGATATTTTCTTTTTCCACTATCCTTGTTATATTTCCCGGATTGTCCCCACCTGCAATGACCATATTTGTTCCTATCTTTGTTGCCATTTCTGCTGCAATTATCTTTGTAACCATTCCTCCTGTCCCAAACTTTGTACCTTCTCCTCCAGCCATTTTCCTGATATCCTCATTTATATCACCTACTATTTCCATTAAATTGGCATCATTATATTTATGAGGGTTCTTATTGTATAATCCATCCACATCAGACAGTATTATAAGGAGGTCTGCATCTATAAGCCCTGAAACCAGAGCTGACATGGTATCATTATCCCCTACCTTAAGCTCATCGGACACTATTGCATCATTTTCATTTATTATCGGAATTATCTTTCTCCCTAAAAGAGTATTGCATACATTTCTTGCATTCAGATATCTTCTCCTGTCAGAAAACTCACCTCTTGTAAGAAGGAGCTGGGCTATCACTTTTCCATGTTCATGGAAGAAGGTCTGATAGAGATGCATGAGGGATACCTGTCCTATAGCCGATACTGCCTGCTTTTCAGTAAGCGTCTTTGGCCTGTCACTCATATTCAGTACCCCCATTCCTGCCCCTACTGATCCGGAAGTGACAAGTGCAACATCATACCCCTTATCAGAAAGGTTACTAATCTCCAGTACGATTTTCCTGATTTTATCTATATCCAGACTGCCATCTTCATTAGTCAATGTTGATGTCCCTACTTTTACAACTATCCTATGTATATTTTTTAGCAGTTCTTCCCTAGTATTTTCCTGATTTTTCACAACGCCTCTCCTACTTTCCTTATATGTTTCTGTTTATATTTATCAATAATATTCTGTTATTCCTTATTAAACATCCCTAAAATACTGTTTCTGAATTCTTCCCTGAAATTTTCTTCATTCTGTTTCCTGTCAGGAATCCACACTGAGATTTTCTTACCTTCAACTTTAAATACTCCCTTTCCATCTTCATTTATGACAATATTTTCAAAACCACTTCCTGTGATTTCTTTCCACACCTGTCCTGTCTTGTGTTTTCCCAGGTCTATCTCCTTTTCTCCCGACATATCGTTGGACAGGACTGCTATGCATCCTGTATTCCCGTCATCTGCCTTCCCTTTCCTATATATCGCAATTATATTAGGATTATCAAAATAATTTACCTGCTCTCCGTAAGCATTATTTCTCCTTGCATAAAGAAGCTGGTCTATTATCCATCTGTGTGGACTTTCTTCTCCTCCTGTACCATAATAGTCCCCATAAAACAGGCAGGGATATGCTTTTTCTGAAAGCAGTATTATAGCATAGGCATGTGGCTTGAACCAGCTCTCTATCTGGGATTCCAGGGCACTTCCATGCTGGGAATCATGATTATCCACAAAGGATACAGCTTTCATAGAGTCCGTCATTAGAATAGTATTATCCAGTATACCTGACAGATTAAACTCTTTCCCTTTAAGCGAGGCTTCATGGAAATTAAAGTGAAGCCCTACATCAAACAGGTCTGTTTCATACCCTATATTTTCCAGATAGTTCTGTAATGTCTCCAGGTCGTCTTTCCAGTATTCTCCTACAGAATAGAACTTCTCCCCGTATATTTTCCTTATTTCTATCAGGAACTCCTTTATGAAGTCTTCACTTATATGCTTCACGGCATCCATTCTGAACCCGTCCAGATTCAGTTCATTTACAACCCATTTTCCCCAGTTTATGACTTCTTTTCTTACTTCAGGATGAGCATAATTTACATCAGCATTCATCAGATAGTCATAATTTCCTCTTTCGTCATCTACACTTTTAGCCCAGTCCTTATTTTCTCCTATAATCTTATAGACCGCATTCTTTCCTGTAATATTGTCATGGTCAACTCCGGTAAAAAGATTATAGTTCCACTTGAAAGCTGAGTACATGTTATTTCTTCCTGGAAATGCGAATTCTGTCCATCCTTCTATTTCATGAGGTTCTGAAATTTCTTCCGTCCTGTCTTCAGGATTAACTTCTACTGCAAGGAACCGTTCTGTTCCGTCTGCTCCTCCCTTATGATTAAGGACCGCATCCAGGTAGACATTTATACCATGTTTATGAAGCTCATCAATGGCTGCCTTCAGTTCCTCCTTTGTCCCATATTTAGTCCGTACAGTCCCTTTCTGGTTAAATTCTCCTAAATCCCAGAGATCATAAGCTCCATACCCTACATCTGAGGACGATGTCCCTTTATATGCAGGAGGTATCCATACGGCAGAAACACCTATTTCCTTTAGATGTTCCGCATCATTTTTCAATCTTACCCAGTGTTTTCCGTCATCAGGCAGATTCCATTCAAAATACTGTATCATTACTCCATTTATCATCTTAGACACATCCTCCCGCTTACAGGATTACCAAATCTCTATTATACATATCCTATAAAGCTATATTATTTTCTCTTACATATTTCCTCACTGTCTCCAGGTCTTCCGGTGTATCTACACCGATAACACTGGATGACGTTTCCAGTACTTTTATACTATACCCGTTTTCTATAAATCTCAGCTGCTCGAGAGACTCTATCTTTTCCAGCACACCATCCCGCAAGCTGCCCAGTTTTTTCAAGAAATCTGCTGTATATCCGTATATCCCTATATGCTTGAAATACTTGAATCCTGTCCTATTTTCCCTGTTATACGGAATAACGGAACGGCTGAAATAGACCGCATTATCATTAAAGTCCGTTATGACCTTTACAATATTAGGATTCTCTATTTCTTCCTTTATCATAAGTTCCTTCTTCAATGTCACTATCTCTGATTTTTCTTTTCTATAGCTGTCTGCAATCAGGTTTATAGAATCTACATCTATTAACGGTTCATCTCCCTGGATATTTATTATAAAGTCATATTCTTTATAGTACTCATTTCCTATAACTTCTATAATCCTTGAAGTGCCGTTTTCATGCCTTTCTGATGTCATAACTGCTTTTCCGCCAAATTTCCGCACGGTCTCATATATCCTTTCATCATCAGTGGCCACGACAAGATCGTCTATATCAGCTTTTTCCGCTCTTTTATAAACCCATTCTATCATAGTGTGTCCCTCTATGTCCTTTAAGGGCTTGCCTTCAAACCTTGTCGATGCATATCTTGAAGGTATTACACCTAATATTTTCATAATTCCTCCTAAACTAGTCCAAAAGTTAAAAATCTTATTATCCTTCCCCACAGTGAAAGCTGACCTACATCCTCTGTTGCAAGTACATCTATTTCTGATATTACCTTCCCTTCATCAAGGACTTCCAACTTTCCGATTACATCCCCTTTTCTTATCCCTTCCTTTTCAGCCCTCAACTTCAGCTGTTTTATTTTAAATTCATATTTTGAACCGTCAAACTGATATACATTATCTGACAGTACTCCTAATATTTTCTTCTTTACCGCATCCCTTATCTTAAAATACCCTATTTCATATCCTATCGGATAAACTATCTTCAGTTTCTTTTCCAGAGATGAAAATTCCCTTTTCTGATCTGCAGTTCTTGCACGATCACTCTTATGCCCCATGACAACAGAAATTATTTCTACATTCCCCATCTGACCGGAAACAATTATATTAAACCCTGCAAGATTGTGATATCCTGTTTTCAGTCCGTATATACCATGCATCCCCAGGAGATGGTTTCTTGTAGGATAGACTACCTGTTCCCCCTTATCATTAATCAGCACCAGTTCAGGTTCATTCCCCCATTCCCTTATCCTCTTATCTTCTATAGCTTTTTTACCAAGAAGGTACATATCATAGGCAGTTGATACATCCATGCCTTTTCCCGTCATAGAAGTAGGTAGCCCTGCCGGAGTATAAAATACTGTATTTTTCATTCCCAGTTCCACTGCCTTCTCATTCATTAACTTTACAAAATTGTCTATATTTCCTTTTCCTATATGCTTTGCCACCAGATAAGCTGCATTATTTGCCGA
Organism: uncultured Fusobacteriales bacterium; assembly: GCA_964469865.1. Taxonomy (GTDB): domain Bacteria; phylum Fusobacteriota; class Fusobacteriia; order Fusobacteriales; family Leptotrichiaceae; genus JAGOWQ01. The sequence continues at coordinate 7,661 of CAYYAV010000003.1, forward strand.
ATATATTATTTCTGAACGCAGCAGGTCCCTTAACATAAAGCAGTCTCCGGCCCTTACGTTGAGCCAGCTTCCTCCTATGTTGGCATTTTCAGATGTAAAGCATACTCTATCCTCGAGCTTTGCATTCCCTTTATCTATCTGGTCCAGTGCAACTAATATATTCATTATTTTTGTGAGTGACGCTATCGGGTGCTGCCTTGTTTCATTTTCCTTTTTCAATACTCTTCCGTCATTAGTTGCCACATATTTCATAAGAACATCCCTGTACTGGTTTCCGGTCTCTTTTTCCCTATCCTCAGCCATTACTACAGGTTTGCTCCTATCTATTTTTGATTTACGCTTTTCCTGTTTTTTCTGCTTGATTATCTGGTTTATGTCATTACCAGATACCGGATCTTCTGTTATTTCAGATGTTCCTCCACTTTGATCCTTTCCATCCGGTATATTTCCTGTATTTCCGTTATTATACTGATACCCGTTATTATTTATATTATTTTTGCTGTTTCCTGTATTCCCGTTGCTGTTTATCTGCTTTTCCCCCTGATTTTTTATAGGAATATCTGTAGTCTCTCCTATTTCCTCAGCAGAACGTTTCTCTGCTTCCCTTGCTGCTTTTTCAGCTTCCCTTTCAGCTTTCTTCCTGGCCTTTTCTTCCTCCCTCGCTCTACGCCTTTCTTCCCTTTCGGCTTCTCTCTGCTCTTTTTTTCTTTCGGATTCTGATTTTCTTATTATTTCATCAATTTCTGTGTTATTTGAACTTGAACTGTTTTCACCTTCTGCATGGATCAGCATTGTAGCCATTAGGCTTAAAATCAAGATTTTTCTTATTTTTTTCAACATTATATTACCTTTCTTCTATTCTTTCTTCATCTTCTCCTTTTCTAAAACTTCGTAATGTTTACAGTATTCCCTTATTTCACATTCCGTACACTGGGGGCGTCTTGCTTTACACTTGTCCCTTCCCTGTAGGATCAGATAATGGGAATATTCAAACCAGTACTTTTTCGGTATGAACTTTACAAGTTCCCTTTCTATTATTTCAGGATTGTCGCTCTTTACAAATCCGATAAGATTAGATAACCTTTTTACATGAGTATCTACTACTATCCCTTCTCTTATATTCCATATCTCTCCTAACACCACATTTGCAGTCTTTCTTCCCACTCCTGCAAGTTTTACCAGCTCTTCCATTGTGTCCGGTATCCTGTCTCCGTGTTCCTTGAGAAGAGCTTCTGCATTCAGTTTCAGATTTTTAGATTTATTCTTAAAAAAACCTGTAGACTTAATATATCCTTCCAGTGTCCTAATCGGCATTCTTCTTACATCTTCAGGATTTTTAACCGCTTTAAACAGTTCCTTAGTTACTATGTTTACCCTCTCGTCTGTACACTGTGCCGATAATATTACTGCGACCATGAGCTGATATGGCGTCTCATAATCCAGTGCACATTTTGGAACACCAAACTTTTTTTCCAGTATAGGAAATATTTTCCTGAATCTTTCACGTCTAGTCATTTTCTCTCCTTATGTATCTCATACAGTCTTATCCCATTTCCTGCCCATACACTATCTTCCAATAATCCGTCTTATCAGTTCTAATATTACGAAATGTGCAGGATAGAATATATAGAAGAAGTATTTCACATTTCTGCCTTTTCTACCGTTATAAAAGTATATCGGAATTAATGCCAGTATAGAATATACCTGTATTTTCTCCATTCCAAATAATCTGGGCAAAAAATATAGCCATATATTGAGTAATAACGGTGCAGCTATCCTGATATATCTATTGTCACGCCCCAGATAGAAACATATTATCAGAAGTATTCCATATACTCCGTAATCAGCCTTTATTACTACTGCCAGTATAATTATGGATATAGATAATATTGCTGATATATATATATTTAACTTATTATATATGTAAATACACATCAGGCCTAGAAACAGTGTAAAGAATATATTCAATGTTTCATTATATCCCAGTATCTGTGCAGGTATCTGAAACAGGATTGCCGATATTCCTATTCTAAACAGATACTTATGTATATTACGGGTATGCTTATAGCCTTCAACCAGGGCAAAGGCAAATATCGGGAAAGCCATTCTTCCCAGTATATCAAAAATTTCAGGCCCGCCGATAATATAGTTATAATGATCCAGGAACATTGTCACGATACCTATCATCTTCAGTGTAAATAAATCCATGTCTTGTCCTTCCACCATTTCAGATATTATACTATATATCTATTATATTTTTCTTTTATATCATAGGAAATTTTCAGTTATTATTTTATAATTATAACATAAAATACGATAAAATTACATATAAAAGAGAAAATAACTCATTAAATATAAATATCTCCAGCTACATATAAATGTAACTGGAGATATTTATTCTGTATCTCCTGTTTCCTGATGTTTTATAATCCTAGCCTACTGCAACAGGATTTAAAACTTCTATTATGTTCATCTTTCCATCAAGAATAACTATTGTACCGTTCTGCTCATCAAAACCGAAATATAGCCTGCTATGTTTAACTCCTTTAGAGTCAACATAATCTTTCACATAATAGACACCTTTTACACTATGCCGGTAAACTCTGTACTTACCTTCTGTGACAGATCCTCCATATACGTCAGTTTTTACCGGCTCTCCTCCGGTATTCCTGGAATTTTCGTCATATATCTGAAAAAGATAGATATCTTTATTATTTCCTGATATACGGAAGCCATACTTATCCTGTGCACTGTCAGACCACGCATAGCCCACGTACTGTTCTCCGAAATTTTCCTCAAGGAATATTTCAAGGGATTTATTATTAGGCTGATATTTCTTTGAAAATCCTGATATCCCAACTAACAGAAGCATTACCACCAAAATTATTTTTTTCATAGTCATCATCTCCTATATTCTGTTTATAGTATATTAACATATGCAACCTTAAAATAACCTTAAATCCCATAATTTTTTATAAATTCCTATAGATCTATGTCTTCCTTCCTCAAAGTAGGGAAAAGCAGTACATCCCTTATCGATGCCGAATCAGTCAGCAGCATTACAAGCCGGTCTATTCCTATTCCCAGTCCTCCTGCAGGGGGCATTCCGTATTCCAGTGCCCTTATATAATCCAGATCCATCCCCTGTGCTTCGTCATCTCCTGCTTCCTTAAGCTTAACCTGCTCTTCAAATCTTTCCTTCTGATCCCTGGGATCGTTCAGTTCAGAATAGGCATTGGCAAATTCTCTTCCTGAAACAAACAACTCAAACCTGTCTACCCATTCAGTCTCACCTTTCTGATTTTTTGCCAGAGGTGAAACCTCTTTCGGATATCCTGTTATAAATGTAGGATTTATTAAAGTATCTTCTACTTTTTCTTCAAATACCGTATTTAATATCCCGTATTTTGTATATAACCGGTCCTTTTCCAGTACGATTCCCAGTTCTTTTGCCTTTTCTACAGCTTCTTCATCTGTAGAAACAGTATCAAGGTCAAACCCTGTGACTTCCTTTACTATGTCTTTCATGGCAATCCTTCTCCAAGGTTTCGCCATGTTGATATCCTTTCCTTCATATTCTATCTCATATTTACCATGTAGCTCAAAAGTCAGACTTGAAATAAGGTCTTCTGTCAGATCCATCATATCATTGAAATCTGCATAGGCCTGATACAGTTCCATCATAGTGAACTCAGGATTATGCTTTATTGAAATCCCCTCATTCCTGAAACTCCTGTTTATCTCAAACACCTTTTCAAATCCTCCTACCAGTAGCCTCTTCAGATAAAGTTCCGGAGCTATTCTTAAGAAAAGTTCCATATCCAGTGCATTGTGATGGGTAACAAATGGTCTTGCCGTTGCTCCACCTGCTATAGGATGCATCATAGGAGTTTCAACTTCTATAAATCCCTTTCCTTCCAGATATGTCCTGAAAAATCTTATTACCTGGAATCTTTTCTTCATAGTTTCCATGACTTCAGGATTCATGACAAGATCTACATATCTCTGTCTATACCTTGTTTCAATGTCAGTCAGTCCATGAAATTTTTCAGGAAGCGGCCTTATATTCTTAGACAGCACTTCAAAACTCCTTGCCCTTAATGTAATTTCACCTGTCTGTGTTCTGAAAAGTGTTCCTTCAATCCCTATAAAGTCTCCTACTCCAAGTTTCTTATATATTTCATACTGTTCATCCCCAACCTCGTTCTGCTTTACGTAATATTGTATCCTGCCTGTGGGATCCTGAATATGCCCGAATCCATTTTTCCCCATCCTCCTGAATGCCACAATTCTACCTGCAGTTTTAAATATCTTTTCACTTGTTTCATCATATTTATTTATTTCTGCTATTTCATCCACCTTTTCATATTTTCTTCCGTAAGGTTCTATCCCCGCTTCTTTCAGTTCCTCAACTTTTTTAAGCTTTTCCTTTATTATCTGATTTTCACTTGCCTGATTAGCCTGATTACTCATTCCACTTTTTTCCTTTCTATTCAGCTTTATCTTGAAAGCCTATATTTAAAACAACTCATTCTTTAAAATGACTTATTTCAAGTCCAATTGAATTTATTATTTCATTTCTATATATTATATCATATTCTATAAATATTTTTCCATTATTTATATCCAGTTTCTTAGTAAAAATTTCATACTCTCCTCTAAATCCTTCTGCAATATAAATGAATGCAGTCCTTTCATGAAGTCTAAAGACCTGTCTGGAATTAACTGAACCTTGACGAAAAATCTCTACACAGCCATTTCCACTTACAATCCTGCTTCTCCCATTCTCATCATTATAATGATATTCTTTGCGATCTTTAAGCTCAACTGTCCTAAATACCTCAAATTTTTTCTCATAGTCCTGTCCGTGAGTATCGATGCTTCTTATCCTTATATCCATTTTTCCCCGCTTTATACTATAATTTTACTATTCCAGGAAGTCATTAAGGAACTCATCAAGATCTTCCTCATCTTCATCATATTCTTCTTCATCTTCATCATCCAGACTTCCCAGTACTCCGATATAGTCTTCATCTTCAGGGTCCGTGTCATCAATATCTTTAAAGTCCTTATTTTCCTTTTCTATTTCATCATATTCCCCAAATTCTTCATTCCAGTACATATATTCCTTATCTGACCCGTAATATTCATCTTCCCATACTTCCAGAACTTCATCTGCTTCGTCCTCTTCCATCAGTTCAAGATCTTCTTCCAGAGCATCATAATAGAATACCCTCTTTGTCCCGTTTTCATTTTCACAGATAAGATACTCCCTATCTCCAATATTTACATTCGCAATACAAGTCAGATACTCCATATCATCTTCCACTAATCTTTCAAATTCTTCACCAACAGAATACATAATATTCTCCTCCATTTTTATTTATGATATTTTATATTTTTACTTATTGTAACCCATCTATATATCTGCTCAATGAGAATCAGTCTCATCAGCTGATGGGGAAAAGTCATAGGAGAAAACTTAAGACAGAAGTCCGATATCTGTCTCAGTTCGTCTCCTACACCATTGGAGCCTCCGATTATGAAGTTAATCTCACTATTTGTAAGAGATATTCTTTCCAGTTCTTCGGACATTTCCTCAGATGTCTTCATTTTCCCTTTCAGGTCAAGCAGTATATTATATGAATTATTTCTTTTAGCCATTAAGTCTATAATTCTTCTGGTTTCCCTTATTATGGCATTTTCTACACCTTTATTATCATTTTCCTCTGCCAGCTCTATTATGGACAGCTTTACATACCTGGAAAGCCTTTTTCTGAATTCATCCATTCCATCCCTTATGTACCCATCCTTAATTTTACCGACACATATTATATTAATCTTTACCATATTTTTCCCTTATTGTCAATTACCCTTAGCTATTTTTTTCTTCCAAACATTTTGTCAAGGTCATCTCTTGTGATTTTCACAATAATAGGACGGCCATGAGGACATGTGTATTCTCCTACTTCATGAAGCCTTCTGACCATATTCCTCATTTCATCCATACTAAGTTTCTGCCCTGCCTTGACTGCTCCCTTGCAGGACATGGATATTATTATATTTTCCCTCAGATCCTTTATTTCCTTTTCTTCCCTTATATCAGACAGGAGTTTCAGTAACACTTCCTGTATACTTTCCCTGAATTCAAAGTCAGGTACAGCTCTAAATACTATCTCATCCTGAAGTTCATCTATGTCAAATCCGAAGTCATTGAAAATATCCATATTGTCAAAAATGATATGCTTCTCAACTTCATTTATTTCCATCTTCTGAGGAAGAAGAAGATTCCTTGATTCCATTCTTTTGCTGTAGAATCTTTCCTTCAGTTCTTCATAGAGTATCCTTTCATGAATAATATGCTGATCATATATTTCCAGTTCATTGTCTTTTCTTACAAGAATATAAGTATTGAATATCTGTCCGAGGACATCGTATTCAAATTGCCGGCCTTCATGTTTTTCAAAAGTCCCCCTTCTGTATTCCGGTTGCTCCTGTGCTATTTGATCACTGCCGGTTTTACTATCAGGTATACTGTAGCCTGTTTCCGTTATTCCGTTCTTTATTCCTTTTTTTCCTTCATTTCCAGTCTCTGACAGTTCCAGTTCTTTCATCACATCCTCAATATCTTTTCCTGGCAGTCCTGATTCTGAAATCCCTTGTCTATATACTCCTTCTCCGACAGAAAGGCTCTCTTCCCTGTCTTCTTCCTGCTCCTTCTTATAGGAAATCCTGCTGTCCGTTTCAAGGCTGAAAAAAGGCTGAGAATCTGCCCTTATTATTTCATCACTGAAGAGGTCCTTTATTTTTTCATCTTTATTTTCTACATTTACATTCTGTTTCAGTAAGTCTATATTAGGCTGCCAGTTTTCCCTGTCATTATGATAGAAGAATTCATCTATGGCATCTTTTATCTGCCTGTATACTACCTTGTCATTGGAAAATTTCACTATTTTCTTTGATGGATGTACATTAACATCTATTTCCCTAGGATCTATGTCAAGAAATATTATTGCAAAGGGAAACTTTCCCTTCATAAGCTTCGTATAATACCCATCAATTACAGCTCTTTCTATTGTACTGGATTTTACATATCTCCTATTTACATAAGTAAATATATAGTCTTTACTGCTCTTCAGTATTTCCACATTCCCCAGATACCCGTATTCAAATTTCCTTATATTCCTCAGGACTGATTTTCCGAATAGTTCCAGAATAGTATTTTCTATGTCTTTTCCACTTGTGTTTATACTTTTTTTCCCGTCCAGTTCGAGAGAAAACGATACATTACTGTTTATAAGGGCTTCCTTCAATACTATATCCCTTATCTTGCTGTATTCCGTAGATTCTTTCCTTAAAAATTTCTTCCTTGCAGGAGTATTATAGAACAGGTCCCTGACTTCTATTTCTGTTCCGATATTTCTTGACACTTCTTCAAACTTTCTCACAGTTCCCCCATAGCTGGCTATCTTATATCCTACAGGACTGTTTTCTGAACGGGTTGTTATAGTCAGTTTTGATACTGCTGCAATGGAGGCAAGGGCCTCACCTCTGAAACCGTAAGTATTCAGATTGAACACATCCTCCTTGGTAGATATCTTTGATGTAGCATGCCTTTCAATAGAAAGAAGCGTGTCATCCCTGTCCATTCCTGTCCCATTATCAGTTATCCTCACTTCAAGACCACCTTTGAAGACTTCTATCTTTATAATGTCAGCCTTTGCATCAAGGGAATTTTCTATCATTTCCTTTATCATAGATGCAGGATTCTCAACTACTTCTCCTGCGGCAATTATATTGGATACGCTTTCATCCAGTATTTTTATATATCCCATAATACTTCCTCTCAATCCTGTTTTGAACCTTCCTGATTTTTATCAATATATTATATCTAATAAACTTTATTTTTTCAAGAAAATAAAAATACATGCTGATAGAGGCATGCATTTTTATCTTTTAGAACTCCTGTTCCAGTATATGACCCATTTTTTCCTTCTTTGTCTTAAGGTATTCCTTGTCTATGCCGTTATGTACTATTTCTATTGATTCCCTGTCGGAAACCTTTATTCCATATGTTTCCAGACCCTTTATCTTGGAAGGATTATTAGTCTTAAGAGATACCGACTTTATTCCAAGATCTTTTATAATCTGGGCGGCAACTCCATAATCTCTCATATCGTCTTCAAAACCTAGCTTATGGTTGGCTTCAACTGTATCATACCCGTCATCCTGAAGTTTATACGCCTTAAGTTTATTAAGTATCCCTATACCTCTTCCTTCCTGCCTTAGATAGATTACAACTCCTTCACCCTTTTCCTCTATTTCATGTAATGCCCTGTGGAGCTGGTCCTGACAGTCACATCTCTTTGAACCGAACACATCTCCTGTAAGGCATTCCGAATGGAGGCGTACACTGACATTTTCTTTATTCCCTATATCTCCTTTTATGACAGCTATATATTCCTTCTTCTCTATTTCATCACTATATCCAGTAAAGGTAAATCTGCCAAATTTAGTCCGGATATCTGCCGCTGCTTCTAGCTTTACCATTTTTTCATTAATTTTTCTATATAAGACAAGGTCATCTATTGTTATCATCTTCAGCCCATGCCTTTCTGAAAATTCAAAGAGATCATCCCTTCTTGCCATTGTTCCGTCCTCTTTTAGTATTTCCATAATAACCCCTACAGGTTCAAATCCTGCAATCCTTGCCAAATCTACTGCCGCCTCGGTATGCCCCTTCCTTTCTATTACTCCGCCTTTCTTTGCTATGAGAGGAAATATATGTCCCGGCCTTTTAAAATCTTTCTGCCTTTTTTCTGGATTCGCCACATCCAGGACAGTCTTAAGCCTGTCTCCCGTAGAAATTCCTGTAGTGGTCCCTTCGAGGGAGTCCACTGATACTGTAAAAGCCGTCCCATGGCTATCCGTGTTATGTTCTGTCATAAGATTAAGACCCAGTTCATAAGCTCTTTCTTCTGTTATAGGTACACACATAAGTCCCCTTGCTTCATTAATCATAAAATTTATCCATTTATAATCGGCATTTTCTGCAGCAAGGACCAGATCCCCCTCATTTTCCCTATTTTCATCATCTACTACAATTATAGGCCTTCCTTTTTTTAAGTCCTCTAATGCTTCCTCTATCAGGTTGAATTTTTTTATTTCCATATCTATTCTCCTTACCGGATTTATAGGTTAAAATCCGTTTTCATGTAAAAAATCCATTGTCATAGCGGATTTTTTAACCTCTTCTTTCCCCATATTTTCAAATTTCAATATTTTTTCCACATATTTTCCAAAAAGATCAGTTTCAATATTTACCATATCCCCTTCTTTCTTATTTCCAAGTATAATATTCTGCATCGTATGAGGTATCAGTGATACGGAAAATATTCCTTTACTGTCATCTGTTTCAATTACAGTAAGACTGGCTCCATCTACAGTTATCCTCCCTTTTTCCACTACATACTTCATATTCCCCCTATGTCTTTCTTCAATCTGAAATCTATAGAGCCTGGCAATTCCTATAGGGGTAACAGACAGTATACATGCTTCACAGTCGACATCACCCATTACGAGATGACCCCCGAGAAAACTCCTGAGGGTAAGGGACTTTTCCAGATTTACCTCATCTCCTTTTGCCGCCCTCTTAAGTCCGCTCCTTTCTACAGTCTCATACATGACATCTGCAGAAAATGTATCTCTGCCGAATGAAGTGACTGTAAGGCATACCCCGTTTACTGCGATACTGTCTCCTATTTTCACATTCATTATGACTTTATCAGCTTTTACCGTTATTTCAAGTCCTGTATCTTTCTTCAGTATATTCAATATCTTTCCTTTTTCTTCCACTAATCCTGTAAACATTCCTACACCTACTCTTAATTATTTATTTAACACTTTCCCGTTCTTCATTATATATGTTCATGTAGAACTCCATTCCTACATTTTCTCCATAGATATTATTCCTTACATTTTTAAGGATAATGGCATCTTCCATTTCTTTGGGGCTGAATCCCGAAATAAAAGGTTTTGAACTGCTGTCTCCCAGTATCTTGTTTGCAATAAATATTTCTCCTCCATCTACCTCTTTTTCCTTAAATGCCTGTGATATAAGCTTTTCTCCACCTTCAAGAAGTATAGAATCTATACCGTATTCTCCTGTTTTTGCAAGTATTTCCTTTATGGAAAATTCTTCTCCTTCCAGATAAATAAATTTTATAGAATATCTTTCCTCAAGTTCTTTCTGCCTGCCGGTACCCTTCCTGTTTCCTGAAGTTATTATTATTGTCTTTTCATCATTATTTTCCTTTATTATACTCATTCCTTCTTTCATTTTCAGCTTCGGATCCACTATTATCCTATATGGGTTTCTTCCTCCATGTGTCCGTACGGTAAGACGGGGATTATCTGTAAGCACTGTATTTATCCCTACCATTATGCCCATGAACTTATTCCTGTAATATTGTACTTTCTCTCTTGCCTCGCTGTTTGTTATCCATCTGGAAATACCGTTGGACAGAGCAATTTTACCATCCAGTGTTATTCCACATTTTATAAACAGATAGGAGCTCCTTGTTGTTATATACTTAAAAAATACCTGGTTAAGTTCGTCACACTCTTTCTTAAGGACATCCTCTACAACTTCTATCCCCGCTTTTCTAAGCATGGCAATGCCTTTTCCCGACACTTCCGGATTTGGATCCCTTGATCCGATGTAACATTTTTTTATACCCATATCTATTATCTTCTGAGTACATGGAGGTGTTTTCCCATAATGTGAACAAGGCTCCAGTGTTACATAGAGTGTCCCGCCCCATACATCAGTCCCTCCTTCATCCAGTGCATAGACTTCAGCATGGGAACCTCCGAAAAATTTATGGTATCCTCTTCCTATTATTCTGCCATCCTTTACAACAATTGCTCCTACCATAGGATTCGGACTTACATTTCCCATTCCTTTTTGAGCAAGCTGCAGTGCCATCTTCATATATTCCATGTCTTTCTTACCAATTTTACTTCTTTTTTCCATAATCTTTCATTCTATCCTATACTTTTTATTAAATTTATCATTTCAATAGCTCCGTACGCAGCTTCAGATCCTTTATTACCTGCCTTAGTTCCAGCCCTTTCTATAGCTTCTTCTATATTATTAGTAGTCAGCACCCCGAATATTACAGGTATTCCATTTTGTAAGGACAGCTGTGCAACTCCTTTTGAGACTTCCGCACATACATAGTCAAAATGCGGTGTTGACCCTCTTATAACAGCCCCTAGTGTTATAATAGAATCGTATTTCCCCGTATCTATCAACTTCTTTGTTATAAGAGGTATTTCAAATGCTCCCGGAACCCATGCAATATGGATATCTTCTTCTTCCACCTCATTCCTTTTCAGTATATCTACTGCACCGCCGACAAGCTTTGATGTAATAAATTCATTGAACCTGCCTGCTACTATCCCTATTTTCAGTCCTTTACCGTTAAACTTTCCTTCGAATGTCTTCATTTCTTTCCTCCTGAATTAAATAATCTGAAATTTTCTGTAAATAAAAAAACTGGATTAGAAACCCAGGGACAATTTTAGATATTATAGAAAATTATGAAAACTGACATATACAACTTCTTTAATCTGCATGACATCTCAAATATAGGCAACATAAGACATCTCTTCTAAATATTTTCTATAATTTTCATATTCTACTTCTTCCATCTAGACTTTACTATCGGTACTGGAATCTAACCAGTTCATGCTACTCAGATATACACATATTTATTATATCCTTTCACTCGTGGACTATACCACCGGTCGGGAATTTCACCCTGCCCTGAAGTTTTTTTATTTAACTGTATACTACTCCTTTTTATCCAGTTTGTCAACCATTATTTTACAAAGAGCGTAAAGTTCCTTCAGGGCAGACTTCCTTTTATTTTTATTTCTTCTTACTGAACACTCTTATTCCCAGGACAGCAGCTATTATAAAACATATAAGTCCTGCAGTGGAAACCCCGTGTATCCTGGGCGGTATTTCAGAAGAAACAAGTATAGCTCCTCCTATTACCAGTGCAGCTATAATTATGGAAAGCACAAGCTGTTCAAGAATTTTTTGAAGCTGTTCAAAACCTATTATTTCATGTTTATGCCTTAATTCATTGTTTAGGATCTTCTGTGAAATACTTTTTATATCATCAGGAAGCGACAGCCAGTTTTCTGAAAATATTTCAAATTTTTCTATACCTTTCCCCATGACATATTGTGGAGACATCCTTTTCCTTGTTATTTCTTGGGCATAAGGCTGCATTACCTTAGTCATATCCAGCTCCGGATTCAGATTTCTGCCTATACCTTCTATCTGCCCTATCCCTTTTAGAAGAAGATATATGTTTTCAGGCAGCAGCACATTATTTTCACTGAATATCTTTCTCATTTTTTCTGCCATTGCTCCTAGACTTATATTCGCAAGGGAATTTTCATCTATCATTGCAATTATTTCATATATCCCACGTTCCAGCTTCTTCTCATCAGAAACTCCATATTCCAGTGACAGCTCCTTTATTGTTGCAATGATCTTCCTCACATTTTTCTGGACAAAATATATTGTCATGTCTTCCAGTAGTTCCCTGTCCCTCGGAAGTAATGTTCCCATTGCCCCAAAATCTATAAATACTATCTTCCCTTCTTCTGTCAGAAATATATTCCCGGGATGGGGATCTGCATGAAAGAATCCGTATGTCAACACCTGTTTCATATATAGGTCCAGCCCTGTATCAGCTATATCTTTCGGGTCAAATCCTAGCTTTATTATTTCTTCTCTGTCATTTACTTTAATACCTTTTATCAGTTCCATACAGAGAACGCTGTTATTGGAAAGCTCCCTATATACTTCAGGAGTATGTATACGTTCATCGTTCCTGAAATTCCTTGCGAAATGTTCCATATTTTTCAGTTCATTAGTCAGTGACATTTCCTCTTTTATCATATTTTCAAAGGTTTCTATTATATATGTCAGATTCATGCTCCTTAAAGATTCATTCTTCCTTTCAAGACCTTTAGCCAGATCCTTCATAAGCATGATATCCGAGCTGACTGTTGATTCCAGATTGCCCCAGATCGGAAGAGCGTCGTGTAGGGAAAGAGTGTCTTCGCCTGTGTA
>CAYYAV010000004.1:0-20345 GCA_964469865.1 uncultured Fusobacteriales bacterium
GTATTCATGGGAAGTAGGCTTCCGATACTACAGGTAGACGTGAACAGTAGGATAAATGTAATGTATATATTCATATATTACATGATTTTAGGATTATTTTTAAAAATATTAAGCAGAAAAGACTAAATTGTGGTATAATATGATGTTATAGTACTAAAGTGAATTTAAATACAGCATATCTGAAAGGAAAAAAATGAAATTTATAAAAAAATATTATAATATGTTTAAAATAATGAATCCTAGGAATACAGAAGTGAAATTGGGAATAATTTTAATTATAATAACTGTTTTAGTATTTCGAAGTATTATGTACTTTAAATTTTCATGGAGCATAGTAATTTCTTTAGGAGTATTTATCATGTCTATGACATTCCATGAAGTAGCCCACGGATATGTGGCATATAAATTTGGGGATGATACAGCCAAAAGACAGGGCAGGATAACTCTGAATCCCTTAAAACATCTTGATTTGACCGGACTTTTATTGCCTTTGCTCCTTGTTTTAAGTGGATCACAGTTTCTGATAGGATGGGCAAAACCGGTACCGGTAGATTTTTCCAGACTGAGACCGCACAGACTTGGACTTTTCTGTGTAGCAGTAGCCGGAATAGCGGTAAACCTGATAATAGCATCTATTGCAGGAATTTTCCTGAGAAGTTTTGTAAGTAGCGGTCTGACAGGAAATCTGGGAGGTTTAAGGAGTCTGCTGACAGATATAGCCGTTTACTCGTATATCATAAATCTAGCTCTGGCATTCTTTAACCTTATTCCTGTGACACCTCTTGATGGTGGAAGGATAGTGCATTCCCTGTCAGGAAGAAGGATAAGGGAATTTTATGACCGGATAGAGCCATACGGGATATTAATAGTATTTGCAATAGTTTATTCAGGGATATTCAGGGATTTTTTTATTTGGGTATTTGATTTTTTTATAAATCTGACAGGATTAGGAATATCTTTGGAACTTATATAATTAAAAATTGATATAAATTATAGATAAAAAGAGAATTTGATATGGAAAAAGAAAAATTAAGGACAGTAGAAAAAGAAACAGTTGTTGAATTTGAGGAAAAAAAATCAAAATTCATAGGTCATATAAAACCGGTTTCTACAGTAAATGAAGCTGAAAAGTTTATAAAAAGTATAAAGGAGATGCATCCTGATGCTACACATAATGTTCCGCTTTTCAGGGTTATAGAAAATGGACAGGAATATTTTAAGTATAATGATGATGGAGAGCCTTCCAATACTGCCGGAAAACCTATGGCTGAAATATTGAATATTCTTGATATATACAATATCGCATTAGTTGCGACCAGATATTTTGGCGGAATAAAGCTGGGAGCAGGAGGTCTTATCAGAAATTATGCTAAGACAGCAAAACTGGTAATAAATAAAGCAGGAATTGTAGACTATATAGAAAAATCGACATTTATAATAGATTTTGATTATAGTTTTACATCAGAGGTTGAAAGTTTTTTTTATATTAATGAAAAAAAGTATGATATAGAGATAGAGGAGAAAAACTATTCGAATAGGGTAACTATGAAAATAACTGCAGACAGTGCAATAGAAGAAAAACTGAAAACAATGGGAAATATTATAGTTATTCGGATATAACTCTAAAATACATGATAGATAAAGAGAAAGTTAAAATTTAGGAGGGAAATAATGAAACATACAGTGGCAATTGTTGGAAGACCCAATGTAGGAAAATCTACTTTATTCAACAAACTTGTCGGGGACAGGCTGTCAATAGTTAAGGATGAACCCGGAGTAACAAGGGATAGGCTATACAGGGAAATGGAATGGTCAGGAAAAGAGTTTATCCTAGTAGACACCGGAGGTCTGGAACCAAGAACAGATGATTTTATGATGAGTAAGATAAGGCATCAGGCCCAGGTAGCGATAGATGAGGCAGATGTGATAATCTTTCTTCTAGATGGGAAAGCAGGGATTACAGGAATTGACGAAGATGTAGCTACAATTCTCAGAAAAAAGGATAAAAAGGTAGTAGTAGCAGTGAATAAGATTGATAACTACATGAAAGACTATGAAAACATATATGAATTCTATGCCCTAGGTTTTGAAGATGTTATAGGTATTTCAGGAGAACATAAGACGAACCTTGGGGACCTGCTTGATGCAGTTATCCAGAAATTTGAGAATAAAAAGGAAACAGAAGCAGAAAGAGGGATCTGCATTGCAATACTCGGAAGACCGAATGCAGGAAAATCCTCTCTTGTAAATAAACTGCTGAACGAAGAGAGGGCTATAGTAAGTGAAATAGCGGGAACAACAAGGGACGCCATAGATTCAAGTCTAAAATATAATGGAGAGAATTATACACTGATAGATACGGCAGGAATCAGGAGAAAATCTAAAATAGAAGATTCCATTGAATATTATTCAGTACTCAGGGCAATGAAGTCTATAAAGAGGGCAGATGTCTGTGTGCTGATGCTGGATGCTACGGAGCTCCTTACTGATCAGGATAAAAGAGTGGCGGGAATGATATATGACGAAAGAAAGCCTATTATAATTGCAGTAAATAAATGGGACCTTATTGAAAAAAATAATAATTCTGTTAAGGAGTTCACTGCTCTTGTAAAGGCAGACCTTCCATTTCTTGATTATGCACCTGTAATAACAGTATCCGCACTAACAGGGAAACGTACTGTGAATATACTTGAGCAGGCTAAGATTATTAATGAAGAATATCATAAAAAAATAAGTACAGGACTGCTGAATCAGATATTAGGAGAAATAATAGCCCAAAATCCGGTTCCTACAAGAAAAGGAAGAGCTGTAAAGATAAACTATGGGACACAGGTGGGTCAGGCTCCTCCAAAGTTCGTATTTTTTGCAAACAATCCGGAACTGGTTCATTTTTCTTATCAGAGATATATAGAAAATAAACTGAGGGAATACTTCGGATTTGAGGGATGTCCAATTGATATAGTATTCAATAGGAAAAATGAAAGTAACTGATTATAATTAAACAAAAAAGGAAAAGAAAAAAGATGAAAATTTATAATGAAGAAAAGATAACAAAAATCAAAAATATACTCATAGTAGTCTCACTATCACTGCTATCAGTATTGCTATTTTTCAAGGTATACGAATATTTTGGAGAATCAATCAGAATAATAACAAGTACGATATTCCCGTTTATCCTGTCCTTCGTCATAACATACTCTATAATGCCTTTTATAGATATGTTAAATGAGAAGTTCAAGCTGAACAGGAAATTATCCATATTTATAGTACTGTTTATATTTTTTGCATTTTTCATATATATTATCCTTGCCTTTATACCTTTGATTGTCGGTCAGGTATCGAGTCTGATAGAATTTTTTATCAAAAATCAGGAAAATATGCAGAATGGAATTCTTTCTTTTCTGGAAAGTAATAATATCGACATAAGGAATTCAATCATGAATTCTAAGGAGGCGATAGTTTCAAATACTTTAAAAATACTAAGTTCAAGCTTTTCCCTGGTTTCAGGGACTTTCAGCCTATTATTTATGACTCCTATTTTTACTATAATGCTTGTATTCAGTTATGATAATATGGAAGAAGGAGTAAAGAAACTGCTGACTGCCTTTGATCATGAGGAATTTATACCTCTTATAAAAAAGATTAATGATGCTATAGAAAAATACATTAAGGTAACAGTTTTAGACAGTTTGATAGTGGGGATATCTTCCTATATAATATTTCTGTTCCTTAAAATGGAATACAGTTCTCTTTTTTCAATAATAATAGGAGCAGGAAATGTAATTCCTTTTATAGGACCATTTATAGGTCTGATACCTGCCATACTATATGCGGCTACAAAGTCATTCAGGCTGGTAGTGGCAATAGTTGTTCTTATAACAATTCTCCAGACAATAGAAGCTAATATTATAAAACCATGGCTTACTAGTAAATCAGTAGATATTCATCCGATATCTACGCTGCTGGTAGTCCTGATAGGTGGCGGACTGTTTGGTATAGGAGGGGCATTTCTTGCCATTCCTGTGTATATCGTCATAAAACTGATAGTATTATTCTATTTTGAAAAGCTTGAAAAGGAAAGATGGAATGAGAGAAAAGAAAATAGTAAAATTAATCATAAACAGAAATAGGAAATTGACAAAAAAAAACTGATATGATAATATAATTTGTGTATACAGATGTATATAATAATTTAAAATGGAGTTTATATATTAGGAGAGATAAGAATATGAAAAAATGTGGGAAAAATGAAGGAGAAGTAAAATCATGTCTGTATTTTACTATTTCCAGATTATTCAGAGTAGTAAATAAAGTAGCGGAGGAGGCTTTCGGGGAACTGGATATATGTCCGACTCATGCTTTTTTAATGATTATATTACAGGATGAACCGGAAGGTATGTCAGTAAATAAAATTTCAGAAGCACTTACAATAGCACCTTCTACAGTAACCAGATTTGTAGATAAGCTGATTTCAAAGCAATATGTCGAGAGGATTAAAATAGGGAAGCAGTCTTTTACCAAGATAACATCTGAAGGAAGGGAGATAATGCCCCGGATCTATGAAGCATGGGACAGAATATTTGAAAATATTGAAAATCTGGTAGATGATAAGAACTATTTGAAGGAAATGAGTACTAGAATAAGGGATTTTACTGACTTGATAGAAGAAAATCATAAAAAAGGGATACAAATATATGTGGGGGAAAAATAATTCCAAAAAAGGGAGAATTTCACCATACAACCTTATATTACTATCATTCTTTATAATTATTCTTTTTGGAGGTACGTTGCTGTCTCTCCCTGTTTCTACAGCAGATGGACAGGGGACAAGATGGATTGATGGTGTTTTTACTGCAGCATCTGCAGTCTGTGTGACTGGACTGGTAGTTAATGATGTAAGTTCAGTTTATAGCTTGTACGGAAAGACTCTGATACTGGTACTTATACAGATAGGAGGACTGGGAGTTATTACACTTTCCTCTCTTATTGTCATACTTATTTCAAAAAAGATAGGTTATGGGGCTAAGAAAGTGCTTCAGGAAGATATGAATGCAGAAAGTACATTTAAAATACAGGACTTTGTAAAAAAAATAGCAGTAACGGTTTTCAGTATAGAATTAGCAGGAGCTTTTTTCCTTTTCTTCGAATTTATACAGAAACTGTCCTTTACAGAAGCTCTTTATTATGCAGTATTTCATTCTGTCTCTGCCTTCTGTAATGCAGGGTTCGCACTGTATCCAGATAACCTGCTTTCTTTTCAGGGCAGTGTAATCATAAATCTGGTAATCCCCTTTCTGATAATAGCAGGTGGAATAGGATTTGCAGTCTTGATAGACATCTACAGATATATAAGTAAAAAAGACAGAAGACTCGCCTTGACTACAAAAATGGTAATATTTATAACCTTAATACTGGTTATAGCGGGAACGTTTCTTACCTTTGTCTTTGAATATTCCAATACAGGAACTATAGGAAATCTTTCTATTATGGGAAAACTAGGTGCATCATTTTTCCAGAGCATAACTACACGGACAGCAGGATTTAATACTGTTTCCATGCCGGATTTAAGGCATGCTACAGTTCTTCTTTATGTTGTCCTGATGTTTATAGGAGCTTCCCCGGGATCCACAGGAGGAGGTATAAAGACCACAACTTTTGGTGTTATATTACTTGGTGTTGTAAATACATTAAGAAATGCAGGTAATATAGAGGTAGGGAAGAGAAAAATCAGCTGGGATGTATTTAACAAGGCAATTGTAATATCATTTATTTCAATTATCTATATAAACGTTGTGTTACTATTCTTAATAGAAATAGAAAAAAATATTCCGTTCATAGATTTGCTGTTTGAAGTAGTGTCAGCATTTGGTACAGTTGGATTGTCCAGAGATCTGACTCCGTTACTGAAGGATTCTTCAAAATGGCTTCTAATATTGACAATGTTTCTTGGTAGGGTAGGTCCTCTCACAATGGCAATGGCCATGACAGGAAGGATAATAAAGAAAGAAAAATTCAGATATCCTGAAGAAAATGTATTAATAGGATAAAAAATAAGGAGAAGAAATATGTCTGGTTATTTAGTCGTAGGATTGGGAAGATTTGGAAAAAGCGTGGCGAAGACACTCTACAGGAATGGGAAAACTGTTCTTGCCTTAGACAGAGATGAGGAATCTGTACAGCAGGCAATAGAGTATCAGATAGTAGACGAAGCTATTATCCTTGATGTGACAGATGAAAATAGCCTTAAAAAGATAGTCAATGATAATTTTGATACGGCTATTGTATGTATAGGTTCCGATATGCAGTCGAGCATCCTGGCTACACTGTTATTAAAGGAAATAGGAGTGAAAAATATTATATGTAAGGCTGCAAACAGGATTCAGGGAAAGGTTCTTGAAAAAGTAGGGGCGACTCAGGTTGTCTACCCTGAAGAGACGATGGGGGAAAAAATCGCAATGAAAGTCATTCAGCCAGATATAACAGAGCATTTTAAATTTTCTGATGAATATGGAATGTTTGAATTTGAAGCTCCAAGGCAGTTTATTGGAAAAAATCTGATAGAACTGAATCTGAGGAAAAAGTATGATATGAATATTATCGGAATAAGAAAACCAGGAGAGGAGTCAACTATGAATCCTGATCCTGATACTGTAATTGAGGAAGGCAGTGTACTGTTTTCCATTTCCAGGATAGACAGGACAGAGCAGTTCTATAAATTACTTGAAGCAAAAAAATAATATTTATGAAAGAGAAAAAAATATCATTCATATGTAAAATGGGAGGAAATAATGAAAAAATCACTGCCTGTATGTGAATCTGCAGTTATCCATAAGGGAATTATAGAAGAAGTGAAGAACAAAATGCAGGAAGAAGAGGTACTTTACGAACTGGCAGATTTCTTTAAAATACTGGGAGACAGCACACGTATAAAAATACTGAATGCACTATTCTATTCTGAAATGTGCGTATGTGACATAGCTTCACTTCTGGAAATGACCCAATCAGCTATTTCACATCA
The DNA here is from genome assembly GCA_964469865.1 of uncultured Fusobacteriales bacterium. GTDB lineage: Bacteria > Fusobacteriota > Fusobacteriia > Fusobacteriales > Leptotrichiaceae > JAGOWQ01. The sequence goes on from CAYYAV010000004.1 coordinate 7,019, forward strand.
GCTCAGGGTATTGAAACAGGGGAGACTGGTAAAATACAGAAAAGCAGGAAAAGTCGTTTATTATTCTTTAGATGATGATCATATAAAACATATAGTTGAACAGGGATTGACACATATAATGGAAAAAAAGTAAACTATAATGAGGTAAAAAAAACATAGGAAAGAAAAAAGTAAGTTCAAACAGGATAAAAAGTAGAATGATATATTTTTCTAAAGTTGAAGTGTTATCATATAGATGATAAGAGAAAAGAAACTTATCAAATAAAGAATAAGTGAGGCGATAGGATGAAGAGTACAAGAAAGGAAATTGTAGGGCTGGCATTGCTGGCATCACTGTCGATATTTGCAGGAACCGCGACCGGAACAGCAGTTAAGACAAACAAGGCAGGTACTGAAAAAATAACACAACCGGTCCCAGGAAAATCAGCAGAGAAAATTAATGAAACTAAAAGCAGTACAGTAAGAAAAGAATTTCCGAAGCCTGATGCTAAGAGGGTAGAAGAGCTGAAACTGAAGCTGAGGAATGGAAAAGTGACGAAGGAAGAGGCAGAGGAAATTATCAAAATCATGGAGGACAGCATACCGTCTACAGACGTTGAAAAGGAAAAACAATCTCCTAAAAAATAGGGAATATACATTTAAGAGACAGCTAATAGGAATTTAGGGAGTTATTTCAAAGTTAAAAAGAAGAGTTTTAAATTTGAAATAACTCTTTTTATTTTTAATAATAAATTAATTTTGTTTTCTATTGACTTTTGTGAAAAATGAGATACACTTATAGTGTATTGAGACAAGGAAGGTTACTGTGTATCAGGCAGGCTTAACCAAGATCAAAATGGGATTAGTTATTTCAGTTATTTTATAGGTGAAATATGGGTCCGGTTTTATTTTTATCTTGGTAAAGCTTGTCTTTTTTGTTTTATCAGGAAAATAAGGAGGTGAACCTTTAAGAAAATTCTTGAATGGAGTTGGATAAATGAAAATAGTCAGGATTTATAATAATAATGTCATTGTAAGCCTGGATTCTGATAATGATGAAATGATAGTTATAGGAAAAGGTATAGGATTCAAGAAAAAAATAGGAGATCAGGTGGAAATAGAGAAAGTGGAGAAGATCTTTACTCTAAAAGACAAAAGAATCCAGGGAAAATTGGAAGAACTTGTAAAAAGAATTCCGTCAATATACTTAAACATATGTGAAAAAATAGTTTCCATGATACACTCTTCTTCCGGTATTGAGCTTAATGAAAGTATTTATGTGACATTGACAGATCATATCAGTATGTCATTGGAAAGGGAGAGGAAGGGAATTGTCCTGGAAAACATGTTTGAATTTGAAATAGGTGAGGTGTACAATGAAGAATATGCCCTTGGTATTAAGGCTGCTGAAATAATAAAGGATGAAATGGGGATAGAAGTGTCTAAAAGTGAAATTTCCTTTATTACGATGCATATAGTCAATGCAAATCTAAATCAGAATGCGGAACTTACAATAAAAATATCAAAGATGATATTAAAGATAATAAGGATAATAGAAAAATATACTTATAAGGAAATTGATAAAAAATCTTTTACATATATGAGATTTATCAGGCATCTGAAATTTTTCCTGAAACGTTCTATAGAAAAGAGGAACATTAGGGAAGAAGATTATTTTTATAAGATAGTAGTAATGCAGTTTCCTGAAACATTTAACTGTGTCGAGGAAATAAGCCGTTATGTAAAGGAATGTACGCAGGAAACGGTGACGGATACAGAAAAAGGATATTTGATATATCATTTAATGAGTATAATAAAAGAGAAAGGAAATCAGGTGATGGATGGTGGACTATAAAATTTTGGCTGAAAAAATAATAAAGAATGTAGGAGGGAAAGAAAATATCCAGGAAATAACCCACTGTTTTACAAGGCTACGGTTCGTATTAAAAGATGAGTCTAAAGCTCAGAAGGAAATAATAGGGAAACTGGAAGGAATAGTGACGGTGGTATTAAGTGGAGGCCAGTTTCAGGTAGTAATAGGAAACAAGGTAGATAAGGTGTATAAGGAAATACTGAATATAATAGGAAATCAGAATACAGAACTAACCGATAACAGGAAAATAGGTATAGGGAATCTGATTTTGAACAAATTTGCAGCAATATTTACTCCGGTAATACCGGCAATAGCAGGTTCGGGAATGTTACAGGGGATACTTGCTATAGCCGTACTGATAGCGGACAGGAATGGAATAGACATAAAAACTTCGGATACTTATGTCATATTAAATGCAGCTGCAAGGGCAGTCTTCTATTTTATGCCTATTATATTGGCATATACAGCTGCAAAGGTATTTAAATGTAATGAATTTATAGCGATGATAATAGGAGGAACACTCTGTTATCCTGACTTGCTGAAATTAATGACGGGGGAAAATCCGGTAACATTGCTAGGAATAGGAATAACAAAAGCTAACTATGCTTCAAGTGTAATACCTATAATAATAGCAGTTCTAGTCCTGTCATATGTAGAAAAGTTCATAGACAGGATAATCCCTGAAGTGATAAAAGTTATTATGGTTCCGACGTTGGCGATATTGGTTATGATACCTGCAACATTGATAATATTCGGTCCTGTGGGGATATATATAGGAAACGTTACAAACTGGGCATATTATCAGTTACATGCCATGAGCCCTATCCTGCTTGGAGCATTTATCGGAGGAATGTGGTGTGTACTGGTAATATTTGGAGCACATAGGGCAATAGTTCCTATAGGAATAGATGATGTAGCTAAGACGGGAAGGCAAAACCTGCTTGCTTTTGCAGGAGCAGCAAACTTTGGTCAGGCAGGAGCAGCCCTGGGAGTATTCCTGAAGACTAAGAACAGACAGCTAAAGACAGTGGCAGCTTCCGGTGCGATGACAGCATTATTTGGAATTACAGAACCTGCGATATACGGGGCTACATTAAGGCTGAAACGGCCTCTGGTATGTGGAGTAGTATTCGGAGCCATTGCAGGCGGACTGATGGGATGGGGGGGCTCTTACGGTACGGCTTTTGCTAATCAGGGAGTGTTGACAATACCCGTCTATGCAGTGGGGATGAAAGAGTTTGTATGTTATATTATCGGATGCTGCATTGCATTTTTCGGTTCTGCAATTTCCACATATATAGTCGGTTTTGATGATATAGAAGAAGAAAAGGAGGATATAAGGGAGGATATAAGTATATTATCTCCGGTAGAAGGCAAAGTTGTTGAAGTAGTAAATAGCTTATCCGGTGATATTTCAGATATGATAGTCATAGAACCTGAAAAAGGAGAAATAACTGCACCGGATAATTGTGAGGTAAAAGTAATTTATCCAAATCTCAATGCAGTAGGAGTCGTTCTGAATAATCAGGAAAAGATAGAACTTTTAATAAGTGTTGGACAGAATTTAGATAATCTGGAAGGGGAATATTTTGAAAAATATGCAGATATAGGAGATAAATTGCAGAAAGGGGATAGGATACTTTCTTTTGATATCGCTAAAATAAGGGAAAAAGGCTCTGATTCAACTGTAAAAATTTCAATTGTGAATAACAAAAAATATAAAAAGACATTTCCTATGGTTGCATCAGGAGAAAGTGTGGAAATTAACAGTGAAATTCTATCAGTCATGTTATAAAGGAGGAAATAAAAATGGTACAGACAAATCGAAAGTTCAGTTTTCCTGAAGACTTCATGTGGGGGGCATCTTCGAGTGCGTTTCAGATAGAAGGAGCCTGGGATGAAGACGGGAAAGGAATGACGGTGGCGGACTACAATTCCTTTAAGAAATCTGAAGTACAGGCAGACAGCAAGATTGCAAGCGATTTCTATCATAATTATAAAGAAGATATAGCGTTAATGAAGGAGATGGGAATGAAAGTGTATAGATTTTCATTTTCCTGGGCCAGGATCATACCGGATGGAGATGGTAAAATTAATGAAAAAGGACTGGAGTTTTATCATAACGTGGTTGATGAATTACTGAAAAATGGGATTATCCCTTTTGTGACACTATACCACTTTGATCTGCCCTTTTCCCTGGCTGAAAGATATAACGGATGGGAATCAAAGGAGACCGTATATGCCTTTGAAAGATATGCAAGGATATGTTTCGAAAGCTTTAAGGATAAAGTAAAGTTCTGGCAGCCTCATAATGAACAGAATCTCATGATAAGAGTAGATGAGAGAATGAATATATATGATACTGATGAAGAGGAAGCGGACAGGATGAGATTCCAGATGGACTATAACATGTGTCTTGCCCACGCCCTGGCTGTAAATGCATGTCATGAAATAATAGATGACGGGAAAATAGGAGCGGCTATATCTTCCACAATGACTTATCCTAGGACAAACCATCCGCTTGATGTATGGGCAGCCAAAATGAATGATAATTTTAAGACTGATTATATGGTATATATGCACTGCTATGGGGAATATCCTAAATATTATTACAGATTCCTTGAAGAAAGGGGGATAAAATTAAAAATGGAGGAAAATGACAAGGAGATACTGAAAAAAGCGAAAATGGATTTCCTGGCAGTAAATTATTACAGAACCCTCTGTGCTGAATATTATCCTGATGATAATAGCGGGGATAAAGGAAAAAGAGAAATAGGACCTAATGCAGTTGACTTCCATCAGAAGGGATATTTTAAGATAGTCAGGAATGAGAAACTAAAAAGCAGCCAATACGGGGCTCAGATAGATCCGATGGGATTAAGGCTGGTTCTGAATGAATACTATGAGAGATACAGGCTACCTATGATAATTACGGAAAACGGATTAGGTGCACATGATTCTCTGGATAATGGAGAGGTTCACGATGATTACAGGATAGAATACATAAAGGAGCATATAAAGGCCTGTGCTCTTGCAATGCAAGATGGAGTAGAGCTTTTTGGGTATTCGCCATGGTCTGTTATTGATTTGCTGAGCTCACACCAAGGTTTTAAAAAACGATATGGTTTCGTGTATGTAGACAGGGATGATTTTGATATAAGGACACTTAAAAGGATTAAGAAGGATAGCTATTACTGGTATAAGGAAATAATAAGTAATAATGGCAGCATATTATGATTGTTAACATTTACGAAATAAGGAGATTTTAAAGAGTAATTTATATTTTTATAATAATTTAAATAAAAGCTTCAGAAATTTTATTTTCTGAAGTTTTTATTTAAAGAAAAGAGATTAATCAAAAATTAATTATATTATCCTATTGACTTTTTCAAAAAATGAGGTATAACATTGTTAACAGATAACAAACACACAAAAACAATTAACTAACAAATTATTTTGGAGGAAACAAGATGAGTAAATTAAGCGAAATTACAAGAGAAAGCTGGATTCTTTCAACTTTTCCTGAATGGGGGACTTGGTTAAATGAAGAAATAGAAGAAGAAGTTGTACCTGAAGGAAATGTTGCAATGTGGTGGTTAGGATGTGTAGGAGTATGGATAAAGACTCCGGGTAATGCCAATATCTGCATGGATTTATGGTGTGGAAGGGGTAAAAATACTAAAAAAGTAAAAGACATGGTTCGTGGGCATCAGATGGCCAATATGGCAGGAGTAAGAAAATTGCAGCCTAACCTGAGGGCACAGCCTATGGTTCTGGATCCTTTCGCTATTAATGAAGTAGATTATATCCTGGCTTCACATTACCATAGTGATCATATCGATCCTAATGTTGCTGCAGCTATAGTGAATAATCCTAAGCTAGGGCATGTTAAATTTGTAGGTCCCTGGCATTGTACAGAACTTTGGAAAAAATGGGGAGTACCTGAAGACCGTCTGATTACTGTTAAGCCCGGAGATGTTGTCAAGATTAAGGATGTTGAGATACACGCACTGGACTCCTTTGACCGTACATGCCTGGTAACATTACCTGTTGAAGGGGCTGAAGAAAATGGGGGAGAATTATATGGACTGTGTCCATCAGATGAAGAAATGGGAAGAAAAGCAGTCAACTATGTATTTAAGACACCTGGAGGAACAATCTATCATGGTGCAGATTCGCATTATTCCGTATATTTCGCTAAACATGGAAAAGATTTCGATATAGATGTAGCTCTTAACAACTATGGAGAAAATCCTGTAGGTATAGCAGATAAGATGACATCAGTTGATCTGTTACGTATGGCTGAAGCATTAAGGACAAAAGTAATAATTCCGGTACATCATGATATATGGACTAACTTTATGGCAAGCACAAATGAAATACTGGAACTTTATCGTATGAGAAAAGACAGGCTGCAGTATAAGTTCCACCCGTTCATATGGGAAGTCGGAGGAAAATATGTATATCCTCAGGACAAGGATCTGACAGAGTATCATCATCCTAGAGGATTTGATGACTGTTTTGAACAGGAACCGAATGTTCAGTTTAAATCAATATTATAAATTTCAGCTATGCAGTAAAATTAAAGAATATTATAAAAGTTATAGGATTAGAATAAATGATATATTCTAATTTCAAAAATATTAGGAGGAATTATGAATTTTTTATTATCAATAGGAACATTTTTTGCAAACAATATCCTTACTAAGCCACACTTTTTCGTTGGGTTATTAGTATTTATAGGTTATCTATTCTTAGGAAAAAAAGTGTATGAAGCTGTTGGAGGTTTTATAAAGGCAACAGTCGGATATATGATCTTAAATGTGGGATCAGGAGGGCTGGTTGTTACATTTAGACCTATTCTGGCAGCGTTAAAGACAAAATTTGGACTGGATGCTGCGGTTATAGATCCTTATTTTGGATTACAGGCTGTTACAAACGGACTGACAAAGAATAATCTGGTTGACAACACAATGATGGTTCTGTTAATTGGATTTGTAGTGAACATTGTGTTAGTGTTATTAAGAAAAGTTACAAAATTAAGGACATTGTTCATAACAGGACATATAATGCAGCAGCAGGCTTCAACGGCATTATGGATAGCAGTAGTAAGCTTTGTCCTGGCAGGAAGGGCGAATCCTACAGTAGCAGTAGTCCTGGCAGGAATATTTGCAGGTGTCTACTGGTCTGTCGCTTCAAACCTGACTGTTGAACCTACTCAAAGATTGACAGGAAATGCAGGTTTTGCTATAGGGCACCAGCAGATGTTTGCAATCTGGTTTGTTGACAAGGTCTCTCCAAAAATCGGAAATCCGAAGAAAAAGCTGGATGATATCAAGTTGCCGAAATGGCTGTCGATACTCCATGATGACATCATATCAACAGGGCTCATAATGATTATTTTCTTTGGAGCTATTATGCTTTTACTGGGACCGGAATTCTTTACGGCTAAATTTGGGAAATGTGTTACAGAAGGAGCAAATCAGATCTGCCCGATAATAAATAAGAACGGGGTAGCTACAGGAGCATTCAGTCCGACAAAGGAATGGTTCGGGACTTATGTGATTTCTACAACACTATTATTTGCCGTATATTTAACAATATTAAAAACAGGAGTCAGAATGTTCGTATCAGAACTGACTGTTTCATTCCAGGGAATTTCAAATAAAGTATTGCCAGGATCATTTCCTGCAGTTGACTGTGCAGCTTCTTATGGGTTCGGTTCACAGTCGGCAGTATTATTTGGATTTTTAGCAGGATTAATCGCACAGTTCATTTCAATAGCCGGATTACTGATCTTTAAATCTCCGGTATTCATCATAACAGGATTCGTGCCTGTATTCTTTGATAATGCGACGATAGCAGTCTATGCTGAAAAAAGAGGTGGAGCTAGGGCAGCATTAATATTATCAGCACTGTCAGGATTCCTTCAGGTGGTACTGGGAGCAGTAGCGGTTGTATTATTCCAGATGCAGGGACTTGGAGGATGGCATGGAAATATTGACCAGTCGACAGTGTGGGTAGCTCAGGGAGCCTTAATGAAATATATGGGATATATAGGTTATGCCATAGTGATTATAAGCATGTTGGTAATTCCTCATTTGCAGTTTATGAAAGCAAAGAATTCAGAGGTATATTTTTCCGGGGAAGTTGAATTGGATGAGGAAGTATATTAGTTTTTAAGGAAACAGGATATAAAATATAATAAATAAAGAAAGAGAAGTGGTTACAATGATAAAAGTATTAGCAGTATGTGGAAGTGGAATGGGAACAAGCATGATAATGAAGATGAAAGTAGGAAAAGTCCTGCAAAAACTGGGAATTCAGGCAGATGTCAATTCATGCAGTGTCGGAGAGGCAAAGTCAGGATTGTCAAATTATGATCTTGTCCTGTCTTCAACTCATATATCAGGAGAGCTGAAAGGTGGACCCAATACAAAGATAATAGGACTTTTAAACCTGCTTGATGAAAAGGAGCTTGAAGAAAAACTGAAAGAAGCAGGGATTGCATAAGATCTATAATCCTGATTCAGGGTCCTGTAAAAGGGAAATTGGAAATTCCATATTAGGGAGGTAATATGAATTTATTAGATTCATTAAAGGAAAATAATTCCGTTGCTGTAAAACAGGAAGCACGGACATGGGAAGAAGCAGTAGAAGTCTGCATGAGACCGCTTCTGGAAAATAATGCAGTGAAAAGAGAATATGTTGATGCAATAATAGCCAGGACAAATGAGCTGGGACCATTCTATATATTGGCTCCGGGTCTTGCAATGCCCCATGAAAGACCTGAAAAAGGTGTGAACAGGGATAGCTTCAGCTTTGTTACGCTAAAGGAACCCGTAAAATTTTCTGATGGGCAGGAAGTCGATATATTAATAGGTCTGGCAGCAACAAGTACGGATATACATAATGGAGAGGCTATTCCGCAAATAGTTATGCTTTTTGAAGATGAAGATGCTTTTGATAAGATCAGGGCAGCTCAGACAAAAGAAGATATCTATAGGATAATAGAAGGATAAGAAATTGAAGAAGGGCTGTCTTGGAGTTTATTTTTGAATAATTATTCACCGTAATTATATATAAAGTAAAGTCTGATTTTAAGACAGCCCGACCGAATTTAAGATAGGAGGAGAGATAATATGGGAAAACCGTTACTTCAGATTGCACTGGATTCATTGAGCCTTGAAAAAGCAGTGGCAGATGCCAAAGCAGCTGAAAATGTAGTTGATATTATAGAAGTGGGGACAATTCTGGCTTGTGCCGAGGGAATGAAGGCAGTAAAGACTTTAAAGGCACTACATCCTGATCATATCCTGGTCTGTGATCTTAAGACAACTGATGGAGGTGCAATTCTGGCTAAAATGGCATTTGAAGCGGGGGCAGACTGGCTCACAGTTTCGGCAGCAGCACATCCGGCAACTAAGGAAGCATGTAAAAAAGTTGCAGATGAAATTAATTCCGGGAATCCGGATTTAAAAGTTCCGAAGGAGATACAGATAGAAATATATGGAAACTGGACTTTTGAAGATGCAAAAGAATGGGTGGATCTGGGAGTGAAACAGGCAATCTATCACCGTTCACGTGATGCGGAACTGGCAGGAAAAGGATGGACGGAAGAAGATATAGAGAAAATGAAAAGGCTATCCGAAATGGGACTTGAATTATCTATAACAGGAGGAATAGTTCCGGAGGAGATATATCTATTTAAGGATATAAAGAATGCCAAGGTATTTATAGCAGGACGTGCATTAGTAGGAGAAAAGGGAAAAGATACTGCTGAAGCGATCAGATCTGAGATTGATAAATATTGGGCATGACAGGAAAGAAAACAGGAATAATAACCATAAAATAATAAGATGAGGAGCAGTATGAGAGATTTGAATAAATTAAATTTAGGAATATATGAAAAGGCTCTTCCTAAGGATATCGGATGGATTGAAAGAATAAAACTGGTTAAAGAGTGCGGATATGATTTTTTTGAAATTTCTATTGATGAAACTGATGAGAGGCTCGCAAGGCTTGACTGGTCAGATGATGAAATCAACAGGATCCATAAAGCACTGGTAGATACGGGAATAAGGATACCTTCCATGTGTTTCAGCGGACATAGGAGATTTCCTATGGGAAGTATGGATGAAAAAATACGTGAAAAAGCAATGGAACTGATGAAAAAGGCTATAATTTTTGCAGATAAGATGGGTATAAGGAATATACAGATGGCAGGGTATGATGTCTACTATGAAGAAGGAAATGAACAGACAAGGCAGTATTTTATAGAAAATCTGAAAAAAGCTATAGAGTGGGCATCATCTTACAATATAATACTAGCAATAGAGATAATGGACCATCCGTTTATCAATTCTATAACTAAATATATGGAATTTTCAAGGATAATAAATTCTCCATGGCTTAAAGTATACCCTGATGTCGGAAATCTTACCGCGTGGCCTGAAAATGACACATTATATGAACTTGAGCTTGGAATAAGGGAAAAGGAGATAGTTGCTATACATCTGAAAGATACACTGGCAGTAACAGAAACTTTTCCTGGAAAATTCAAGGAAGTTCCTTTTGGAGAAGGCTGTGTAGATTTTCCTAAAATCTTTACTAAACTGAAGGAATTAAACTATAAGGGACCTTTTCTTATAGAAATGTGGACTGAAAAATCTGATAATCCTGTTGCTGAAGTAAAGAAGGCGAAAGAATGGATATTAGATAAAATGAGGGAAGGAGGATTTATCTGATGCTGGAAAAATTAAAAGAGGAAGTATTTAAAGCAAATTTAGAATTGCCTAGGAAAGGTCTGGTTCTTTTTACGTGGGGGAATGTGAGCGGCATCGATAGGGAAAAGGGTCTTGTCGTAATAAAGCCGAGCGGTGTAGATTATGATAATATGAAAGCTGAGGATATGGTTGTAGTAGACCTGGAAGGAAAAGTAATAGAAGGGGACCTTAATCCTTCTTCGGATACTCCTACACATATCGAACTCTATAAAAAATTTCCTGATATAGGGGGAATAGTCCATACCCATTCTACAAATGCTACGATATGGGCACAGAGCGGAAGGGACATTCCTGCTTATGGAACGACCCAGGCAGATTATTTCTACGGTGCAGTTCCGTGTACCAGAAAAATGACTTCCGAAGAAATAAAGGGGGAGTATGAAAAAAATACAGGAACAGTCATAATAGAAACTTTTGAAAAGAGGGAAATAAGCCCTAAGTTCGTTCCTGGAGTACTGGTAAACAGCCATGGACCGTTCACGTGGGGGAAAAATCCCGGAGAAGCTGTCTATAATTCAGTAGTACTGGAAGAAATAGCGAAGATGGGCATCTCAACAGAACTGCTGAATAAGGATATAAAACCTATGCAGCAGGAACTGCTGGATAAACATTTTTTAAGAAAACATGGTGAAAATGCCTATTATGGGCAACGAAAAAAATAAATAGGGAAAATCGGCATATCACGGAGTATAAATTTTGAATTTTCTTTTATAATATGATAATATATTAAGATATAATAAGGAAATGTAAGGTGAAAGAATGGACATCAAACAGGATATAAAAACAAACCCTAATCTGGTCGAAGCACTGGGATATTATATTAAGAATAAGAGACTTCAGAAGAATATAGGATTAAGGGAAATGGCGGATATACTGAATATAAGTCCTGCCTATCTGTCAAACCTTGAAGCGGGGAAGCACAGTATGACTAACCCTCTTCTGCTTAAGAAGATTTCCAAGGTTTTGAACATAGATCATCTGAAGCTGTTCAAGATAATAGGATATACGGATAAAGATATGTCTGATTTAAAAAAGGAACTGATGAATGAAATAATTGAAGAATTTTCAGATATCCAGATAGGCGAAATTGTAAAGGAACTAATGGAAATGGGAGAAGAAAAGATTCATCTGGTAAAACAGTATATTGAGCTTCTGAATAAATAGCAGGGAAATCATCTGAAACATGTTTTAGAGATGATACGGACTTTAAAAGGAAAAGGGAATTGTTTTCCAATGGAATTTGGAAGCACTCCCCTTTTTCATTTATACTCTATCACAGAAATCTTAATCCCATTATAGTTTTTCAGTATTCATAGATAGATAATAAGCTTAAGATGTAGTTTTTGAGCCTCATATATTTTTTCCTTGTTATAAAATGTTCGACATAGAACATAATCGGAGCAAATATGATAGCTAGAAGTATCACCATAATGAAATAATACAAGGGGCTGTAATCTTCAGGAAGGACGATTCTGGAACATATCAGAAGTATAATGATAAAACAGTCATAATAGAAGGTGTCAAGTCCTCCGAAGAGTGTCCTGTCCCTTGCAGCCGCTACCATGTTGACTATAATCAATACAGCAAAGAGGATAACGGTTATCAGAAGTACTATAAGATCGTACTCTGATCCAAGTATGACAGAATAAAGATTTATAAGGAGCAGCACTATCTTAAGCATATTTCCTGTTGAAAGTGCTATCCTGCCAAGGATTCCGGGCTTTTTCCCCTCATCATTTTCTATATTAAGAGTATCCATCAGGCGGGCAAAGCCCTCTATATTCTTTTTGACTTCCTTATATGAAAAAAATTTGATTATAGCGAGCCTACGGTCCCATTCCTCTAATTGCCTGCCATAAAGCTTGAAAGATATAAGGTTTTTTTTAGATTCTATCCTGATATATCTTTTTGAAAAGTTTTCTATTATATTATCAGTATCCCCTATATAGCTGAACATATCCCTTACTTCTCCTATCTTTTCACTGTCAAGCAGATAGTACATGAGAAAATCCTTTTCATACGGGCTTATATCCAGATGCAGCAGACCCTCTCCAAAAACAATCTCAAGACCTGCCTTTATAATTTCCCTGTCTTCACTGCTGAAGTCATCGGCTATCTTTCTTATAATCTTTTTCCATTCTTCCAGATCCCTTTTTTCGTTCAGATAGAAGAATTCGAATGTATATATATCCTTACCTCCGATTTTTTTTAAAGCCTCATTACAGAAATTACGGCTTCCACTTAGAAAGAAGCAGATATCCCATATTATCTGTATCCTTCTGTCCAGCTTTGCTGAAATGTCTTCCGTATCAGGTATGAAAGTATCGGGAATAGTGTCATCTCCCGAGTATCTCAGGGCATTCTGGTATGCCTTACATATCTTAAAGAATAAGGCGGAATCCTTTTTAATACGGTACTTTCTGCATATCTTCCTGTAGGCTTTTTCAATCTTTTTCCTGTCCTTTGTCCTTTCTATTTCGAGGACGTTACATGCTTCATACAGCTTCAAGATAATTACCTCTTTCCATTTTCATGTCATGATTTAATTATAGCCTATAATCAGAAATTTTTCAACAATCAAAAAAAATATGAGAAATATTAAAAAAATTTTTAGGAAAAATATAGTAAACACCTTTAAAAATAATGGTTTTAGGAATTATTACGAGATCGGAAGAGCGTCGTGTAGGGA
>CAYYAV010000005.1:0-19770 GCA_964469865.1 uncultured Fusobacteriales bacterium
GATCACGACACCATATGTATAGAAGCTTCCAAAAAGGAAACGTGAAGCTATCATGATCCAGAAATATAACGGAGGCTTATCTGTATAAAGCATGCCATTTACATAGTAGACAAACGGATTTTTAGACTTAATTATACTGTCTGCTATTTCCACATACCGATATTCATTCCTTGAAGTAAAAGCCCTTGATATAAGAGGAAGGGTTATGATGACAAGTATAATCGGAATAATAATATTCAGAATCTGTGACTTATCGGAAGTTCTTGCTGTCAATTTCATAATTTACTCTCCTTTTTTTCATCCATCTGACAGCAAAGACATCTTCTATTCCCACAAACAGCCTGTTGAAGACATTGTATTTAGAAGTTCCGAAAATTCTGTCATAATGGACTATAGCTACTTCAGTTACAGTAAAACCGTTGATTTTTGCAATGGTAGGAAGGAACCTGTGCATCCCCTTATAAAGGAAGAAGCTCTTGACAACCGCCTTTTTGAAAACCTTTAAGGGACATCCGGTATCTCTTATGTTGTCTCCTGTTATAAAATTCCTGAAAGAGTTTCCGATCATTGATGATATCTTTCTTATAGGACCGTCTTCCCTGGTAGCCCTTATTCCGTTTACCATGTCATATTCTTTCAGAAACGGGATCATGAAGTATATATCAGAAGGTTCTGACTGGAGATCTCCGTCCATAGAAACTACAATATCCCCCTCGGCATATCTGAAACCAGCTGCAAGGGCAGCTGTCTGTCCGCAATTCTGCTTAAAGAATAGAGGTTTTACATAAGGCTTTCCTTCTGATTCTTCCATGAGAACCTTGTCAGATGAATCTGTACTCCCGTCATCTACAAGTATAAATTCATATTCTGTATATTTTCCCCTCACAGTTTCTTCCAATTTTTTAATCAGTATCGGTATATTTTCTCTTTCGTTAAAAATAGGTATAACAAATGAAATTTCCATATAAATCACTCCTTATTGATTTTAATTTATTCCTACGGGATAGTATTTAAACAGCTTTTTTACATTTTCACTGTGTATGAACATATTTCTCAGATCAAAGAAATAGTTACTGCACATACTGTTCCTTATCTTTGTGAAGTCGAGTTCCCTGAACTGTTCCCACTCAGTTGCCAATATTATTAAATCAGCATTTTTCGCACATTCATATTCATTTTCTGTAAATGTTATAAAGTCTTTTATATCTTCCATGACCTTTTTTGAATTTTCCATGGCTTTCGGGCAGTAGACCCTCACATGTCCCCCGGCAGATACAATCCTTCTTATAAGTCCTATAGAAGGGGATTCCCTTATATCATCGGTGCCGGGTTTAAACGAGAGGCCAAGTACCGCTATTTCCTTTCCCTTTATATCTCCTGATTTGGAGATGATCTTACTGAGAAGATATTCCTTCATATATTCATTGGTCTTAACTGCAGCATCTACTATTCCGAGGTCAGAGCCGTTATCTTTTGCTATATTCAGGAAAGAAAGGGTATCCTTTGGAAAGCATGAGCCGCCAAAACCGAGACCGGCCTTAAGGAAATCTTCTCCTATTCTGGAGTCAAGACCCATTATTCTTGCAATATCACTGACATTGGCATCCAGCTTTTCCGACAGCAGAGCTATTTCATTTATATAAGATATTTTCATAGCCAGAAAGGCATTTGAAGCATATTTTGCCAGTTCGGCACTTTCCAGGGTAGTAAATATGAGAGGGATATTTTTTTTTATAAAATAGTCATATATTTCTTCTATCTTTTCCTTTATCAAATCCTTATTATCATCCGCATCTATACCTATTACAATCCTTTCAGGATTATAGCAGTCATATACTGCCTTTCCTTCCCTGAGGAATTCAGGGTTTGAGATGACAGAAAAGTTTATTTTCCTGTTATAAAAATCCAGTTTTCTCTGTATTATATCTCGTATTTTCCTGTTTGTTCCTATCGGGACAGTAGATTTTGTAATGACAAGGCATCCATCCTTTAAGCTGTTTCCAAGACATCCGGCAGCACTTTCTACATAGCTGAGATCTGTACTGCCGTCAGGAAGGGGTGGAGTTCCTACTCCTATGAATATGATATCGGCATTTTTTACAGATTCCTCACATGAACTGGAAAAACTTATGGTCTTTTTTGTTAATGAAGATTTTATGATTTCTTCCAGACCCGGTTCATAGATAGGTGAAATACCCTTTTTTAAAAGTTCTATCTTACTACTGTCTATATCAAAGCAGGTTACGTCAAATCCAAGATCAGAAAGCATGGCTCCTTGGACAAGACCGATATATCCGGTTCCTATAATAGCAATTTTCATATTTTTCACCTCATGAATAAATTTTTCTTTTAAATTATTAAAAATTGAACTATAATATCTATATATAGGTAAATATAACATACTAGTCCGAAAGTTAACTGAATTTAACCTGAAAAGTTGGAAAGGATTTAAATATGGGAAGAATTTTAGTAATAGAAGATGATGAAAAACTGGTAAGGATACTTAAGCTCCAGCTTGAGCATCAGAAGTATGAAGTAAATGTCGAAAAAGATGGGATAGATGCCCTGAATAATATAGACAGGCGTAGGGAATACTATGACCTTGTAACCCTTGACCTTTCTCTTCCTGGAATGGAGGGGAACAGGCTCTGCAGGCAGATAAGAAAAATATCCGATGTACCGATAATAGTTCTGTCAGCAAGAAGTTCGGTAGAAGAAAAAGTCGAACTTTTAAAGTCAGGTGCAAATGACTATGTTACAAAACCTTTTGATATACAGGAACTTATAGCAAGAATAGAAGTGAATATAAGAAAAGAAAGGGTAAATGAGCTTTCTTATAAGGATATAGCCTTAGACCTTTCTAATTATGAAGTGAGGATAGCCGGGGAGAAGGCATCATTCAGTAAGACAGAATATGAACTCCTGAAACTGCTTGTTGAAAACAGCGGGAAAATAGTTACCAGGGATAAGATAGCTGAAAAGATATGGGGATGGGAGACGAGTGATAACCTTATAGACAGTACTATGAGGAATCTCAGGCAGAAAATAGGTAAGGACATGATAAAAACTATGAGAGGGATAGGGTATAAGCTTGAATATGAAGAAGATATGGAAAATAAAAGATAAAATAGTATTTGCAAATACACTGAGTACAGCTATAGCGACATTTCTGATAATATTCAGCATGTTCCTGTATCTGTTACATTTTACGCTGGAAATCGAAATAGAAGAAATAGACTATATTTTTAAAAATGTAGTTGAACATATGGAAGATATTAATATTTATAATCTTAGAAAATTTTATGAAAACTATGAATATGCAGATAAGGAATATATGTCTGTAGCTGCTGAAGAAGAAGGGAAGATTATCTATCTGGATGATGACTTTGACAGTAAGGAACTTAATAATTTTATAACCGGTAAAACTCTGTTCCGGAAAGACGGACTGATATATAACAGTGTGTATGAGGATAAGAATGGAAGAAAATATTATCTGATAAGACATTTCAAATTTAAGGAATTTGATGAAATATCCTATGTGATGCTAGTACTGCTGATACTTATAATTGTAACTGAATACATCATATCAAGGATAGTCACGAAGAATATACTGGATCCTATTTCACATATAATAAAGCAAAGTAAGGAAATTGACAAGAGGAACATAGAAGTCCAGCTTACCAAGACAAGAGATGACGAGATAGGGGATCTTATAGATGTATTAAATCATACATTTTTAAAGAAAGAAGAACTTATAAAAAGTCAGAAGAAATTCTCCTCTAATGTCTCTCATGAACTGAAAACGCCCCTAGCTATAATGAAAGGCTATCTGGATATACTGAAATGGGGAAAGAATGATGAAAAGCTCTTAAATGAATCTATAGAAAATCTGGATATTGAAGTAAAGAATATAGAAAATATCATAAACGGACTATTCCTAAGTTCGAATCTTGAGAAGATACAGATAAAAAAAGAGAGCATAGATGTAAGGAATTTTCTTGAAAAGATAAAGAAAGACTATGAAGTCCTGGAGGATAAGCTTAAGATAAAAATAATTGCCAAGGAAGATATGGAACTTATAGGAGACAGCTATCTTCTGTCTGAAGCTGTCCGCGGAATAATTGATAATGGTATAAAATATTCAGAAGGGGAGCTTATTGAACTGATACTGGAAGAGGGTGAGACAAAGAAAATAGTAATCAGGAATTATGGAGCACCTATTGAACCGGGAGACCTCGAAAGGATCTTTGAGAGATATTACAAGAAGGATTACAAAAAGTCAGGAGTAGGGCTGGGACTATCCATAATCAGGGAAATTATAGAACTGAACGGAGGAAAGATAAAAGCTGAAAACAGGAAAGACGGAGTTGATATGATTTTAAGTTTTCACGGATAAGAAAATAGTCAAGAAATTTTATCAGCGGGAATCAGATGAATGAGGGCGGCAATAAGCTCTCATTTTTTATTGAAGTTATTTTTGTAACAGATAAATAAATAATTGACAAAAATTAAAAATTAAGGTATAAATTATTAAAATTAAATTAAAATGGAGGGGATTTAATGAAAACGAAAAGGTTTAAATTTGATAAAAAAAGTAAAAATAAGGGATTCACCCTTATTGAAGTAATACTGGTGATAGCAATTATAACCATAATTTCTGCGATTGCAGTACCTCAGGTGGGGAAGTATCTCAATAAGGCAAACAGGAGTAAAGTGATAGGGGCAGTTGCTGAGCTTAATAATTCTTCCACTTCATGGAGTATCGACCATGGAGGGGATGTACCGTCAAATCTTCAGGATATTTTTACTGAACAGGGGGACCTTAAAAAACTGGGAATAGGTCTTGACACTTCAGGCAGCTTTAAAATAGGGAATATAACCGGGAAAATGGAACTGGACAGTGGAGAGGTTTATGCAAAGATTGATGCAGGGAGCAAAGCTTTTCCCGGTGAAGAGATAAGAAGGTAGCATGAATACGATAAATAGAAATGTAGATATCATGGTATTTGTAGAAGTCATAAGATATGTGTACCTTTGTAATATCTGTATAACAGATATAAATAAAAGGATAATTCCTGACAGACATATTATTGTACTGTTTTTTCTTGGATTGACAGAAGCAGTTCTGAAAATGGAAATCGGAAGATACTATATAGGAATGTGTATGTTCTGTATGCCTCTTTTGTTCCTATATATTACAGGAGACTTTTTTGGAAGGGAATTTATAGGATTTGGAGATATAAAGCTTATGATGGTAATAGGAGGAGTATTACAGATGGGGGTGCCGGAAATGTCAGATAATACATATATACAGAATGTCCTGTATTTTTATAGATATCTGTATATTATTTCAGGCTTCTTCTCTCTTCTGATGATAATCTTTTTGAAGATTTATGGCAAAATAAGAAATGAGAAGTATAAAGTGGAGTATCTGCCATTTGCACCATTCATAGTTGCTACTTATATGATAATTCGGTCTACATCAGGGTGATAAAATGATAAAAATAGGATTCGAAAAAGAAAAAATGAGAACCGAAGAGAAAGGAAAAAATTCCGGAAGGGGAGAAAGCCTTATTGAAAGTCTTATATCAATGTTCCTTATAGCTGTTGTTATAGCTCCCATATCAGATATATTCTTAAAGACATACCGGCTGAATGTAAAGGTGGACAGGAAAAATGCTGAAATAAGTGAAAACCATAATATACTGGAGCTGCTTAGGACAAAGTCATATAAAGAAATAGAAGCACTTGAGGGAGAACACAGAGTGGATGGTATAAGTGATTTCTACACTAAGTTTAATATTGATATAAAATATCGGATTATGAGAGATGGAAAAGAGGAAAGGGATAGCAAGATAACGATAAGGAAAACTGAAAATTACTATATAGGCAGTAACGGTCAGAAGGAGTATATCTTTGAAATATATATAGATGATATAAAGTCTTTCTATTTTCCGGAGATATAGTAAACTTATTTATAATAGGAAGAGGAGGAGGATTAGGACGTATAAGGGAATACATAGGAAAATAGGAACCGGAGGATATATGCTTATTGAAATATCCATTGCCATATTTATATTTTCAGTCCTGCTTTATGTCCTTTCTGTATTCATGAAAAGAGCTGTAATAATAGAAAAAGTGAAGAAAGACTCACAGCTGAAAGATGAGAGGATCTACAGATTGCCGGATAGGATAGCTGAAGATATAACCGGCAGGGACAGGAGAGGATTTATATACAATGGTCTAAAGGGAGATATATTTGTTTCAGAAACAGAAGTAATATTTCAAAGAGGGGGTATGTTCCATAAACTGGAAGCAGAAGACGGAGTACTTTTTATTTCTGATGGGGAAAAGCTTGAAAGAATGGGTATGAAAATAAATATGGGAGAGTATGATACCTTGAAGTTCCAGAAAATAGATATGATTTTTTTAATAAAGGCGAAACTTAATGAAACAGAAAATATAAGGATAGTGAATTTAAGATAGATATGAAAGATAAAGAACAATGTTAAGATATGATAAGTATAGTAATAAATAAAAAAGGGGGTAACATCGGTTTCAATGAAAAATAGAGGGGTAAGCTTAATCCAGGTATTGATAGTCCTGTCAATAATAACTGTATTTTCAGTTAATTTTATATATTTTGTTAAGGAAAGGAGCACTATAGCACTTATAAAAAATAAGACAGGAAGAAAAATCGGGAAAAAATATCTGGAGGAAATGGAAAATAGGAATTCAGAAAGAATATATAATAATGGTATTTTAAGTAACGGTATTAGAGTACTGCCTGAAAAGAAAGAAGAGTATTTTGACAGTGTAGTCATTACGGATATTCACGGTAACGGAAAACCGGTACCTCTACTGTATATGAAAGACGGTGAAAAAAGCATAGGAGGATTCAGTATAAAACAGATAAGTGATGAAAACGGAAATATACTTCAGGTTCCATTATCTGAGAATACTGTCTATAGGAACCTGGAAATAATTTATGAGAAGGAAGTGCTGGGCGAAAAGATATATTTTAGGGAAAAACTGTCTATAGGAAGGGTTAGTTCAGTAGCAGTTGTCATCAATGTGGAGAGTGCGGATTTTCTGGAGTAATTCAGAAGGGGAAGGTGTATTTCTTATATGGGGAAAGAAAATATTAAAGAATGTAGGGAGGGGCGTTATGGAAAAAGGTAAAATGGAAGGGATAAAGGTATATATAAGATCTGAAAACAGTATCTATATCTTTATAGATGATGAAATAATACTGTATGAAGATGAGAATCTTTCAGAGGCCTTGGAAAATTTAAGGGAAGACTATGGATTGGAAGAAAAAGGGACTGAAGTTTCGGTTATTCTGCATTTTTCATATTTCTTATTTGAGGGAAGTTCAGAAAGGGATAAAAAAGATATTTCCAATCTTTTAAGCAGGAATATTTTCTACAGGAAAGAAAGATTTTATATGGATTTTACTGAAAACAGTTTTATGGATATCCTTCTGGAAAAGAAGGAGATAAAAAGAATAAGAGATATTTTCATGAAATATGGATGGAAGACAGGGAGTATAAAAATTGACTTTGACTGCCTATATAATACCTTTAGAGACGAAGATACGGAAATATTGCAGCTGGGAGAGAAGGAAAGTATAAGGATACTGATAGAGGACAGTAAGATATCCGAAATAGAAAAAATGGACCTTAAGATAAAGGATATAGAAAATATAAATGAATTTGATTTCGGTAATATGAATGTTATAGAATTAAGGGAAGCAGATATACGGAATATATTTATTGGTGAGGGGCTTTACAGCAGTCCCGATTTTATAGGGAAAAGGGAAATAAGAGTAAATATAAGGAATATAACTGCAAAAGATGTTTTCCTCGCAGTAACCGTGTTATCAGGTATAGCGATTTTTGGAAACTTTATTCCTCTGGAAAGGGAAAAGGAGAAGAATGAAGAAATAAGGAAGCATATAAAGAATAGTGAAAACAAGTATCTCAAGATAAAAAATGAAAAACTTCCTGATTATTCCAAGGAGCTGGAAATGCTGGAAGAAATAAATAATTCAATGAAGAGGAAAGAGTATTATTCTTTTATAAAATTTTTAATAGATAACAGCATATACGGAATAGACTATACAAAGATAGAATATGGGGACAGGAAATGGACTGTTCAGGGAGAAATATCCAATTTTGATCTTTTCGGGAAATTTGAAGATAATATGAAGAAAAAATATGTGAATACGGAACTGGGATATATAAAAGATGATGATACTGTTACTCTTTTTGAATATAGCATTATGGGAAGATAGGAGGAAGAAGATTGGGTATAGGAAAGATAAGCCTGAAAAACATAGTCACAGTAATCCTGCTGTTTGCCGGTGGAATGTATCTATACAATAAATATAGTAAGTATAGGGAAGAAGTGGTTAATGGCAAGATACTTGAAGAAAGCAGGAAAGATATTGACAAAAAGATAGCAGAGACAGAGGAACAGAAAAAAAATGAAAAAATCAGGATGCAGGATAAATATACACAGATTACAGTATTAACAGAAAAGATATCTCTTCTTTCCATAAAAGATGAGTCAGAATTTAAGAAAATGGTGTATATACTGGCTAAAGAAAGTAACCTGAAACTAAAGGAGATATCCAAGTCGGAAACTTTATGGGAGAGGAATGGGTACAGGCTGAAATATATACATTTTAATCTCTATGGCAGCCTGAATGATTTCGGAAAGTTTATGTTCTTTGTGAATAAAAGTAAGAAATATATAGATACTTCAAAGATGTATATAAGGCTTACAAATGAAGGTTTCAGAATATCACTGGGCTTTATTGAAAAAGTCAAAATAAATGTGAAGTAGGAAAAAAGGGGGATAGGAAATAGATGAATGTAAAAAGGAAATGCTTAGTCCTTGTCATAGGATTTATATCTACAAGTATTATTTTTCCTGAAAAAGTTACAGATTATGTCAATAAGAGGGATGTGGAAACAGGTAACAGGATATTTCTTTTCAAAGCTGAACCGGAGAACAGGAATAATAACCGGAATGTACAGGAAAGTATTAAAGGTGAGCCGCCTAAAGGAATAACAGGAAATCCCAAAATAAATGCTGACAGTGCAGATAAGGAAAATATTAAATCCGTTGAAAATAAAGTTGGCGAAATAGATCTGGAATACAGGGAAGCAAAAGAAATAACTGATAAATTGGATGGTTTTGGTGGATATAAGCTTGTCGGTATAGACAATAAGATATTTATAAGTGGCCAGGAAAAGGAAATGGATGAACTGAAAAGGATTATAAGATCCCTTGACAGACCTAAGGAACAGGTAATAATAAAAGGGACCCTAATTGATACAAGCTCCAATCTGTTTGAAAGGCTGGGAATAGACTGGTCAATTAATGATGCCGGAGGAGTTCCTGACAGACCTAACCTGATTGCAAAATTTTTAAGTGGTGAGGTTTCAATAGGAGGAATTTTTGCAAGGGGAGGGCATTTCCTGGGAATTGATTTCAATCTGTTAAGGGAAAATGGAGATATAAAGATAGAATCAATGCCAATTCTTATGATCATGGAGCAGGAAGAAGGGGAGCTGAAGGTTACTGAAGAAGTCCTGATAGGTGAAAAGAAGATAACCAGGAATGATGAAGAATATATAGAACCTATATTCTCGGAAGCAGGGATAGTTTTTAAGATACTGCCTGAAATAAAAAAAATAGACGGAGAAAAGAAAATAATATTGAAAGTAGACACAGAGATAAGCAACTTTAAGCTTACATCCAGTTATAGCGAAAGTTCAGGAGCTAAGCAGAAAAATCAGACCAGGACAATAATATCCCTGAATGACGGAAGTTCTACCTTTATAGGAGGACTTAAACAGAATGTAGAAAAAGAGACTATAAGGAAAGTACCTTTTCTATCTGATATTCCGATAATAGGACCTCTTTTCAAATATAGGAGATCTAATAAGGAAATCAGAGATATATACATAGAGATAGAAGCACTTATTCAGAAATGAAAATTAATGAAAAATTAATAAAAAAATACTGAAATAATCTAAATTTTAAAGTATAATTATAGAAAAATTTAAATATAAGTGGTATACTATAAGTGTTTCTAAAATATCTATATTAAGGAAAGAGGATAAAATGATATCAATTGAGAGACTTGAAGAGATTTTGAAAAAATTTAATGAAGTAAGGATAGCTGTAGTAGGGGATATGATGCTGGATGAATATCTGATAGGAAAGGTAAACCGGATATCTCCGGAAGCACCTGTACCTGTAGTAAATATAGAAGAAGAAAGGTCTGTTCTCGGAGGGGCGTCAAATGTGGCTAATAACCTAAGGAGCCTTGAAGGGGAGGTCCTTGTTTTTGGTGTAGTCGGTGAAGATTCCAATGGAGAAAAATTTATAAAGGAGCTGAAGGGGAAAAAAATTGATCCTTCAGGAATAGTAAGAGACGGGATGAGGCCTACGATAATAAAAAGCAGAGTGCTATCTCAGGGGCAGCAGCTTCTTAGGCTTGACTGGGAAAAGGATACCGATATTTCAAAGGGGATCCAGGATAAGATAATAGAAAATATAGAAGGAAATATTGAAAATATAGATGCTATCCTCTTATCGGATTATAATAAGGGTGTACTTACTGAATATGTTTCTGAAAAGATAATAAATATGGCAAAGAAACACAATAAAAAAATAATTGTTGATCCGAAACCTCAGAATTTTAAAAATTATAAGGGAGCAACATCTATGACTCCCAACAAGAAAGAAATTCTGGATTATTTCGGATTGAAAAAGTTTGAGGATGAAGAAGAGATATCTAATGCAATGAAAAGATTAAAGGAAGAACTGAATCTTGACTATGTAGTGCTGACAAGAAGTGAGGAAGGATTTTCACTTTTTGATAAGGAGCATAGAAGAGTTCCTACTGTTGCAAGGGAAGTATATGATGTAACAGGAGCCGGAGATACGTTCATATCGACTCTTCTTCTATCTTTATGTGCAGGAGCTAATTTATATGAAGCAGGAGTAATAGCAAATATGGCTTCAGGAATAGTAGTAGCCAAGATAGGTACTGCAGTAGCTACAAAGAAAGAAATTATAGAATTCTTTCATGATGAAATAGGATAATCAGAAATAGAAATGAAAAAACAGAATCTGTAAGTAATAAAGTAAAAACATAAATGACAGGACAGAATATAGTAATAAACAGGATATAATAATATATGAATAGTGAGGAGTGGAAAGATGGCAATAATAGCAGCAGTTGAAGCAGGGGGGACGAAATTTATATGCGGGTTGGGAACAGAAGATGGGGAAATAATCGATAAGATAAGTATTCCCACTACAACTCCCGAGGATACTATGAAAGAGGTAATAGCATATTTTAAGGATAAAAAATTTGATGTCATGGGAGTTGGAAGTTTCGGACCTATCGATCCGGTCAAGGAATCAGGAACTTATGGATATATAACTAAAACACCGAAGCCTTACTGGAGTGACTATAATCTGATAGGGGAACTGAAAAAGCATTTTAATGTTCCCATGGAGTTCGATACTGATGTAAATGGTGCTGCCCTTGCTGAATCATGGTGGGGAGCAGGGAGTGGATTAAAAAATGTTATGTATATAACTGTAGGGACAGGAATAGGAGCCGGAGCAGTTGTTGATGGAAAAATGCTTCAGGGGCTTACACATCCGGAAATGGGACATATATCTGTTAAGAGGCATAAGGATGACAGCTATGAAGGTAAATGCCCTTTCCATAAAGACTGTCTTGAAGGAATGGCAGCAGGTCCTGCCATAGAAGCCAGATGGGGGAAAAAAGGATTTGAATTATCTGATGATATGGAAGTATGGGAAATGGAGGCATATTACCTGGCCCAGGGACTTGTAAACTATATACTGGTCCTTTCTCCGGAGAAGATAATAATGGGTGGAGGAGTAATGAAGCAGAAACAGATTTTCCCTCTTATAAGAAAAAATGTCCAGGAATTCTTAAACGGCTATGTCCATAAGAAGGAAATTCTAGAAGATATAGACAATTACATCGTATATCCCGGATTAGGAGATGAAGCAGGATTTATAGGATCGCTTGCCTTAGGTAAGATAGCTTTGTCCCAGGGAAGGTAATAGAAAAAGGAGGGGGGATTTCTACAAATTAAAAGGAGTTGAAGAGTTGTAATGGATGTACAGCAGCAGATAAGAAGGACAAAAAAGCTGTCGATAATAGAAGCAATGTTTTTTAACGGGTTTTCTGTAGGAATGCAGAGCTTTGTGATGATGAGCCTGGCAATATATTTTAATGTAAATCCGTTTTTTATATCAATAATTTCAGTGCTGCCTACAGCAGGCTATTTTTTACAGATTTTTACTAAAAGAATAAACAATGTCCTTGGCAGTAGGAAAAGGACACTTGTATTATCAATATCAATCTCAAGGATGGCGGTATGTGTACTTCCTTTTGCAGTGGCCCTTGATAAGAAAAGCCAGGGAGTTTATTTTTCTATAATGCTTGTCTATGCATTGTTTACTCCTTTTGTAAATAATGTATGGACATCTACAATGGTAGAAATTGTTGAGAAGAAGGATAGGGGAAGATATTTTGGAATAAGGAATCTTTTTTCATCTCTTTCAGTCGTAGTGTATACCCTGTCTTATGGATATTTACTTACAATTCAGGATAAAAAGACCAGTATGCTTCTTCTGACAGCCTCTATGGCAGTTTCTGCAGTTATAGAGGCGGTAATAATGTATTTTCACTATATTCCTGACCTAGGAAAAAAAATAGAGAAAGTAAGCATAAGGAAAACACTGAAGAATAAGAATTTTGTCATCTATTTGAAATTTGCCTCAGTCTGGCTCTTTACATGGGAATTCTTAAAACCGATGACGGAATATTACCGGGTAAAAGTCCTGGGTGTAGATATAATGTTCATATCCCAGATGGGAGTATTGACAGCTGTCCTTTCAAGCGGGCTTTATCTGCTTTATGGGAAACTGTCAGATAAGTATGGAAACAAGACGATGCTCAGAATGGGGATATTTTTTACTACATATTATGTACTGGCATATTTTTCCATGACAGAAAGTAATAAGATGTCCATGCTTTTTACAGTGGCAATAATAGATGCAATAGGTTTTACAGCAATAACCTTAAGCCTGCTGAATCTTATGATGGAGATATCAGAAGAACCTGCAGATGCCTATGTAGGAGCTTATGCAGTAGTATGTGGACTGGTAGCTATATTTGCCGGAGTTTTCGGTGGAATAGTAGGGACTTATATAAATAATGGAGTAATCTATGTATTTGGAGAAAAGTTCTATACAATAAGATTTGCATTTGTAATAGGTTTTATACTTAGGCTGTTTTCGCTACTGGAGCTGACAAGGGTTGACTCTTTTGAAAAAACTTTTGTATTCCGGGGGGCATTTCCAGTAAAAAATATATTTTCTAAAAGAATTCTATCAGTAGTTCCAAGTTATTTCTACTCTGACAAGGAAAAAACAGAAGAAGAAAACAGCAGGAATGATGAAGAAAATAACAGTTAAAAATAATAGGGGGGATTAATTTGACTGATTTTTTTAATAACCGTAAAATACGTGAGAGGGACCTGCTTTCTTTTACAAGAGAAATGTACTATCTGTTAAACGGAAAAGTAGGTATAACAGATTCTTTAGATATAGTTTCCTTAAATTACAGGAATAATTTGAAAGAAAAGATAACAAGGACAAGAAGGGAAATAGAAAAAGGAACGGCTCTGAACAGGGCCTTTTCAAAGATAACAGGGAACAGTGAATTCCTGGGGATGATAAAAATAGGTGAAGAGACGGGACGGCTTGATAAGAGCTTTAAGAACTTATATGAAAAATATGAGTTCAGGGATAAGATAAGAAAGGAAGTAAAGACTTTAGGAATATATCCCTTATCTGTCATTATCACGGCTTCTATAATAGTTTTTATATTACTGAAGACTGTGATTCCAAAATTTAAGTCGATATATTCGGATATAGGCCAGGAGTTACCTGGAATAACTAGAAATATAATAAATATAAGTGAATTTACAGATAAATACTGGCTATTCATTATATTTTTTCTGATACTTCTTATATTTTTAATATATTATTCCATTAAAAAAAATAAAGGTTTTATTGAAAAGATAATTCTGAACACAGGAATAATAGGAAAGTTGTATAAGGAGATAATGCTGCTTAATTTTACCAGAAATATGTACTCCTTACTGGATTCTGATATTCCTATGACTGAAGCACTGGAACTGTGCAGGGATTCTGGAAGCATTATTTTAAGGGAAGATATAGGGAAAATATTGAAAAAAATACGGAAAGGAGAAAGTATCAGGAAAGCTTTTGGTAATTCGCCACTTTTTGATAAAGAGTATACAAGTTTTTTAAATATAGGGGAAAAGACAGGAAATGTGGCTCTTTCATTTTTAAATCTGAATGAAATATATTATGAAAGGGTTAATGGTAAAATAAAGTTGACATTGAAGATTATGGAGCCTGCATCAATAATTATAGTAGGGCTGATGATAGGATTTATAATATATTCCGTTATGCTTCCAATATTCAGGATGGGAGAAATGATCTGATGTAGAATTTTATATAAGGAACATGATAAAAGAAAATAAAGGAAATAAAAAGATAATAATAAAGGGAATATGATAAAAATATGATAGAAAATTTTGAAAGATCATCTGAATACACAAGAAAAATGTTCAGGATAGATGATAAAATTATAGAGGAAGTTGAAAAGGAAAGTTTAGGAGAAAAGGTGCCTATCATAACAAGGGAAGTCCTTAATTTTATGATTTTTGAAGCTAACCGGATAAAAGCAGGAAATATATTGGAAATAGGAACTGCAACAGGGTTCTCAGGACTTTTCCTGGCAAGAATCGCAAACAGGAATAAAGGGATGCTGACAACAATTGAGATTGATAAAGAAAGACATGAGAAGGCAGTAGAGAATTTTAGGAAGGCAGGGTTATTAGAAAGAAATAATCTTATTCTTGGAGATGCCCTTGAAGAAATCCCAAGACTGAGTATGGATAAAGATGCCGGTAAATTTGATTTTGTATTTATAGATGCTTCTAAAGGGCAATATAGGAAATTTTTTGAAATGTGTTATGAACTTCTTTCAGATGAAGGGACAATATTCATAGACAATATAATGTTCAGAGGAATGGTAGCGAAAGACGGAGAAGATGTCCCAAAAAGGTACAGGACAATAATAAAAAGGCTCAGAGAATTTATAGATGAGCTGAACAGGAATAACAATTTTATACTCCTCCCTTTTGGAGATGGAGTGGGCATAGTTAGGAAGTAATTAATATGAGATTTCTTTTATATAATATAAGATATGGAACAGGAAAATACCTGAATCAGCCTCTTAAGCATATGAGGGGGTATCTGGGTCAAACCTTGGATCATATACACAGGATAGGAGAATTTATAAAGAGGTATGATCCTGATATAGTGGGACTGGTGGAAGTTGATCTGGGTTCTTTCCGGACAAAAGAAACCAATCAGGCAAAACTCCTGGGAAATATACTAGGACAGAATTCGGTTTTCCAGTATAAATATGAGGAAAATTCCAGATACATGAAAGTACCTATGCTCAGAAAGCAGGGGAATGCAGTCCTGTCCAGGAAAGAAATAGTGAAACAGCAGTTCCATTATATGGATAATGGAATGAAAAAACTCATAATAGAAGCAGACACAGGGGATGTGGTGGTATTCATAGTACATCTGGCTTTAGGGGGTAAAACAAGGTTAAAGCAGATTGTACAGCTGTATGATCTTGTAAAGAGATGCAGGAAACCTTTTATTGTAGCGGGAGATTTCAATGTCCTTTGGGGAAATGAAGAAATTGAGCTGTTCTTAAAGGCAAGTGAACTTGAAAATGTGAATTATCTGAATATACCTACATTTCCAAGCTGGGATCCTAAAAAGGAACTGGATTTTATCCTTTATTCAAAAGAAATAAGGATGAAAGACTATAGGGTAATAAGGACAACTTTGTCAGACCACCTGCCTATATTAATGGATTTTGACATAGTTAAGAAACAGATAAAAGGAAATTAGATAACAGGAAACAATGAAAGAGAGAATGGAGAATATGATAAAAGGAATAAGAAAAATTGTTCTGCTGATATTAATGATTATAGCGATATCATCTATTTCAGCAGGAAAGATGGCATCAAATGATGAAAAGGAAATACTGGATATAATAAACAGCTATAATAACGAAATATCAGAAACGGTTCCAAAAAGCAATACAGGAATATCGGGTCGTAATGGGAAGGAACTTAGAGGTGTGTGGGTAGCAAGTGTCATAAATATTGACTGGCCATCTAAGAAAGGTCTTAGCATAGAAACTCAGAAAAGGGAATATTTACAGATACTGGAAAATGTAAAGAAATGGAATATGAATGCAGTATTTGTACAGGTGAAGCCTGTAGGTGATGCTATCTATCCTTCCAGATATGCCCCATGGTCTGAATATTTAACGGGAACCCAGGGTATGAATCCCGGATATGATCCGCTAAAGTTTATGATAGAAGAAGCTCATAAAAGAGGAATTGAATTTCATGCATGGTTTAATCCTTATAGGCTCACAATGAACGGAGGGATAGAAAAACTGGCTAGTAATAATATAGGAAGAAAAAGGCCGGAATGGACTGTAATGTATGGGGGAAAACTGTATCTTAATCCGGGAATTCCTGAAGTAAATGACTATGTAGTGGACAGTATAATGGAAGTGGTAAAAAACTATAATGTAGATGGTATCCATATGGATGACTATTTTTATCCGTATAAGGTGAAAGGTCAGGAATATCCTGATAGTACTCAGTACAAGAAATACGGAAGAAATTTTTCTAATATTGGTGACTGGAGAAGAAACAATATAAATCTTCTCATAAAAAAACTGAATTCTTCTATAAAGAAGGAAAGATCGGACATATCTTTTGGAATAAGTCCTTTTGGAGTATGGAGAAACTCTTCCACAGATCCGGCAAGAGGTTCAAGAACGCAGGCAAGTATCCAGAATTATGATGACCTTTATGCAGATATATTAAAGTGGATGGAAAACAGATGGCTTGATTATGTTGCACCTCAGATTTACTGGAATCAAGGATTTGAAGTGGCAGAATATAATACACTCGTTAACTGGTGGAGTACAAATGCGAGGAAGACTAATACAGATCTGTATATAGGACAGGCTGCCTATAAGGTAAAGGACTGGTCTAATTCCAATGAGCTGGCCAATCAGATAAATTATAACAGAAAGTTTTCGGAAGTAAAAGGAAGTATATTCTTCAGCTATAAGTCATTAAGAGATAATCCTAAGAATGTCGTAGGAAGCTTATTAAATGGTCCTTATAACAGATAATCCCTAAAATAAGAGAGTAGGTTTTAACAGACTTGGGAATGAAATTTTATAGGGATACATAAGTAATGAAATAAGACTGGAAAAAACCAGTCTTTTTTAGTATAATTATACTATAACTGGATTATGTTATAATAAAGGAAAATTAACTGTAAGATAATAAGCTGAGAAGAAAAGTCTGATTAGCTATAACGAGAATAAAAACCTGAAAGAGAGAAGAGAAGATGGATTTTAAGATACATTCCAAATTTAAGCCTACAGGAGATCAGCCTCAGGCAATAGAAAAAATAGTAGAAAACATAGAAAACGGGATAACGGATCAGATATTACTGGGAGTTACAGGTTCGGGTAAGACATTTACTGTGGCAAATGTAATAGAAAAGATAAACAGACCAGCACTTATAATGGCCCCGAATAAGACACTGGCTGCTCAACTTTATAATGAATATAAACAGTTCTTTCCTGAAAATGCAGTAGAGTACTTTGTTTCATATTATGACTACTATCAGCCTGAAGCTTATGTAAT
Organism: uncultured Fusobacteriales bacterium; assembly: GCA_964469865.1. Classification (GTDB taxonomy): domain Bacteria; phylum Fusobacteriota; class Fusobacteriia; order Fusobacteriales; family Leptotrichiaceae; genus JAGOWQ01. Next base: position 17,928 of record CAYYAV010000005.1, read on the forward strand.
GTCCACTGATACATATATAGAGAAAGATTCATCTATAAATGACGAGATTGATAAACTGCGGCACGCAGCAACAGCAGCTCTTTTAAACAGGAGGGATGTAATTATAGTGGCATCAGTTTCTGCAATATACGGACTGGGATCTCCGGAAGCATATAAAGAAAAATCTATTCCTATAGATGTCCAGACAAACGGAATAGATAGAAATGAACTCATAAAAAGGCTTATATCCCTGAGATATGAGAGAAATGATATAGCTTTTGAAAGAGGAAAATTCAGGGTGAAAGGCGATATTATAGACCTATATCCGTCCTATCAGGATTCTGGATACAAGTTTGAATTTTTCGGTGATGAACTGGAATCAATAGCAGAGATAAATGCGCTGACAGGACAGAAGATAAAAGATGTAAAAAGGCTTACTGTAATGCCTGCTACGCATTACCTGTCAAATGAGGATTCAGATAAAATGTTCAATGAAATAAAGGAAGAGCTTGAAGAGAGGGTAAAATTCTTTGAAAGACAGAATAAGCTTCTGGAAGCTCAGAGAATAAAGCAGAGGACAGAATATGACCTGGAAATGATAGCGGAAATAGGATACTGTAAAGGTGTAGAAAATTATTCAAGATATCTGACCGGGAAAAGTGAAGGGGAAGCTCCTGATACACTTTTAGATTATTTTCCTGAAGACATGGTAGTATTCCTAGATGAATCACATATATCAGTTCCTCAGATAAATGGAATGTATAAAGGGGACAGAGCAAGAAAGCAGTCCCTTGTAGACAACGGTTTCAGGCTTCCAAGTGCCTATGATAACCGTCCATTAAAATTTGAGGAGTTTTTCAATAAAGTTCCACAAGTCGTATATATTTCAGCAACTCCCAGTGAATATGAACTGGAGCATTCAGGAGATGAGATAGTAGAACAGCTTGTAAGGCCGACCGGAATAGTAGAGCCAGGAATTGAAATAAGGGAAACAAAAAACCAGATAGACGACCTGATGGATGAGATAAAGCTGAGGACTGAAAAAAGACAGAGAGTACTAGTTACAACCCTTACAAAGAAAATGGCTGAAGAACTTACGGACTATTACCTTGAATATGGAATAAAGGTAAAATATATGCATTCTGATATTGATACCCTTGAAAGGACTGAAATAATAAGGGGATTAAGAAAGGGAGAATTTGATGTTCTGGTGGGAATAAACCTTTTAAGGGAAGGACTTGACATACCGGAAGTTTCACTGGTAGCCATCCTTGAAGCAGATAAGGAAGGTTATCTCCGTTCAAGAAGATCATTAATACAGACTATGGGAAGGGCTGCCAGGAATGTTGAAGGTAAGGTCATCCTTTATGCAGACAGGGTTACAGGTTCGATGCAGGAAGCTATAGATGAAGTGAATAGACGGCGTAAAGTCCAGGAAAAATACAATGTTGAAAATAATATAAATCCTAGGTCGGTTGTGAGGGAGATAGCAGAATCACTTGTAGACTATGAAATTATAAAAGAAGAAAAAAATAATAAGATTAAGAAGGAGTACAGGAATCAGGTAGAAATTGAAAAGGAAATAAAAAGACTTGACAGTGAGATTAAAAAGCTTGCAGAAGAACTTAACTTTGAAGAGGCAATTAAATTAAGGGATAAGATGAACGAGTTGAAGAAGATGCTGCTGGAACTTTAATTATAATACTATATTATCTAAAAAAAACTATAAAGTTTTAAATTTTAATCTATTTATTTGATTATATTTTAAAAAAATGTATATTTTTTCAAATAAAAAGTGTATAATATAATAAAAAATTAAAAATAGGAGTTTTTTATGGAAAACTATTTGAAATTATCGAAGTTA
>CAYYAV010000006.1:0-14380 GCA_964469865.1 uncultured Fusobacteriales bacterium
ATGAAGCCTACTATACAGGAATTCTAAAAGGAGTGGATTATCCTTTCTTTACAAAGGGATCAGGAACTATAATGACAATTGGTTTTTTAATATTTCTAATTTCTGTCCCTTCAAAAAAAAAGTTTTTGACTGTCTCAACCCTTTATCTGATGGTAAAACTTTTAGATTCTTTTAAAGGGGCACGTGCAATATTCCTTACACAGCTGTTATTTATAATGTGGTATTATACAAAAGTATACAGGATAAAGATAAAATTAAAAACAATGGTAAAACTTATAAGTTTTACTGTAATTTTTTCTCAAGTTCTGGTGTCAGTAAGGAGCAAGAAAATATTCAGCTTAGATCTTATAAATTCTATATATAATTTTTTGTTTTCTCAGGGAGTAAGCTATCTTGTACTGGGATATACTATAAATTTTAAAGACAGGATAGTAGGTCAGGGCCCATATCCTTATATATTTCAAGGAATATTCGGTTTTAAACCACAGTCAATGGAAACCTTAGTTACGACAAATTCTATTGCAGATAAGCTGACTTATTTCCTGAATTCCAGAGCATATCTCAAGGGAGAAGGAATTGGATCGAACTATATTGCGGAAATGTATGATATGGGGTATTTCTGGGTAATAGTTATTTCGCTTTTGCTAGGATTTACCATAGTAAAATATGAAAGATATGTAGTAAAGAACAGATTTCTGCTATTAACAAGCTATTATTTTATACCTAACTTATTTTATATACCAAGGGGTTCATTTTTTGGAGAAGGATTAATAAGGAATCTGGTTCTGTTAACAGGAGTATACATATTAGTTACATTATTTGACTATATGTATAGAAAAATAGAGGAGCAATATAATAATGATAGAGAAGAAAATTTATTATGTATGGATGGGTAACGGAAGAAAACCTGACATATTCTATAAATGTCTTGATTCATGGAAGAAGAACCTTACAGGATTTGAGATAATAGAAATAAATGAAAAGAATTTTAATGTGGATGAGCACTTGAAGAAAAACAGGTTTTTCAGAGAATGTTATCAAAGAAAGTTATGGGCCTATGTATCTGATTATATGAGAGTGCATTTCATGTATGAGAATTCAGGAGTTTATGTAGATACTGATATGGAAATAGTAAAAGACATAACACCGCTCATTGAAAACCGGAAAACTGGATTCTTTATAGGATATGAAGATGAAAGGCATATAAGCGTAGGAATATTTGGATGCAAAAAAAACAGTAAAATTTTAAAGGATATAATAGAATTTTATGAAAAGGATATATGGAATATGCCTTTATGGACTATTCCAAAAATATTCACATATATCTTTGAAAAAAATTATAATCTTACAGAAAAAAGAGAAAATATTTTAGAGGGAGGAGAAATAATAATATATCCTAAAGAATATTTCTATCCTTATGGATTTAAGGAAAAATTTTCTAAAGAATGTATAAAAAAAGACACATATGGAATACATTGGTGGAATGATAGCTGGGGCAGCCTTAAGTCCAGATTGTTCCTGGAAAGTAAGCATTTGAAAGGAATTTTCAAGATAATAAAAAAACTGAGAATAATAGTTAGATATTATCTAATAGAAAAAAGAAGATAGAAATAGGAGTAAATTTTAAAAATGAGAATAAATAAAAATTTGAGCTGGATATCATTATTTTTAATATTAAGTATAATGAATATAGGAAAAGAATTTAAAATAATGTCATATAATATATATGGTTCAAGACTGGCAGACGGAACAAAGCTGGGTGAAAGTATACGAAGATACGAACCTGATTTTATATCACTACAGGAAGTAGATAAGAATACAAAGAGGAGTAATCTTAAGGATGTAGCTTTTGATATAGCTACAGTACTGGGTTATAATTTTTATTATTTCCAGAAAGCAAGGGATTTTGATGGCGGAGAATACGGGATAGCTTTCATATCCAGATATCCTGTGGAAAAAATATACACTCATGAATTACCGTCGATTGGAGTGGAAAAGAGACAAATGCTGGCAGCTAAGCTTACAACGGAAACCTATGGGAAGAATCTGACAGTCATAAATACTCACCTGGATTATAGACCTGAAATAAAAAGGGAAGAATTGAATGATCTTCTGATAACTGCACAGCTTCTAGAAGGGGATGTCAAATTTCTAAGCGGAGACTTGAATTTCCTGCCTACTTCAGATCATTACAAAGGAGTAATCAATGATTGGAAAGATACTTATTTTGAAGGAGATAACCTTAAAGAGGATGGGACGAGGGAAAAAAGGAATTCTGAGACTCCAAGAATAGATTATATATTTGGAGACAGGTCCGGTTCATGGACAACAAAAAAGAGTTTCTTCATAAATGACAATACTCAGGAATGGACAAAACTATCTGATCATCTGCCTTATATGGCAATAATTGAAATAAAGTAATAGGGAAAAAAATTTATTTATAAATCAGAAAAAAAATTTGTTTTTTTTTAATTATTGAGGTATAATAGTATTGAAATTAATTTTCAAAAAAATGAAAATAAACACATATAAAATTTAAAATAGGAGGATGAGTATGTACAAAGAAAAAGTAGAAAAAATGTATAAAAGTAGTCAAGCGAGAGTATTTGTAGCAAGAGAGCTTCTTTTTCTGGAAGTAGGTGACAGGATAGCACCTATGCTTCAATGGACGGAAAAATATAAAATTTCGATAGGAACTCTCCAGAAAGCCTTTATAGATTTGGAAAAAGAAGGTATGATTAAGTCTCAAAGAAAAGGAGTCCTGGGTTCATATGTGGTTGAAATAGATAATAACAGATTATTGAAAGAAAGCCATCTGGGATATCTGATAGGAGTCATGCCATTGCCGTATTCAAAGAGGTATGAGGGATTAGCAACAGGGATTAAAAAGAGTTTTCAGAATAAGAGTGTAGAATTTCATTTTGCCCATATGAGCGGATCACAAGTAAGAATTGAACAGCTAAGAAAGAATGTATTTGATTTTGCGGTTATTTCTAAACTTGCGTTCAATCTGCTGAGTAAGAAATATAGTGATATAGAAGTTGCATTGGAATTGGGTGAAAGCAGTTATGTTTCAAAACATGTTTTATTAAAAGCTCCGAAAGTAAAGAAAATAAAAACTTTGGGAATAGATAAGAATTCAGATGACCAGCGATATTTAACGGAAGAATATTTTAGCAGTAAGGATTATGAGTGGATAGATATTGATTACAATGAGACTATAAACCTTCTTAAGAATAAAACTGTAGATGGAATAATAGGAAATCTGGATGAAATTAACGAAAAAGGTATAAACCTGGAATATGAGGAACTGAAGGACAGTAAAGCACTTAGAATTGCCAATGAAGGAATTATTGTCATAAGGAAAGGAGACGGAACTCTGAAAAAGATTATTGAAAAAACAATAGATGTAGACTACATAAGAAAGATTCAGAATGAAGTCATGAATAATCATATACCGCCGGCATATTAATAACATTCAGGGAAGGGCTTGAAAATGGAAAGATTAAAACAGAGATTAGAAATATTGAGAAATTCCAATGTAATAGATGAACATGTATATGTCCAGTTGATGAATTTTATAACCCGGTTAAAGAATAAATGGAAAATAGAGTTGACAGAGGAAAATGGTGCAATGATGGTAACTCATATAGCCATGGCTTTACAGAGGATAAAAAGAGGAGAAGCTGTAAATGAAATTGATGAAAATGTATACAGCGAAGTACTGAAATCGGAAAGGATTGATGAGATACGCGATATATATGTAGATGCACAGAAAAATGTCTTTACAGAAGAAATACCTGAAGAAGAGAAAAAGTACATATATATAAATTTATTAATGATAAAAGAAAACTGGAACCAGGAGGATGTATGAAAATAGTAGTGGGAGGTCAAATTGACAAAGAAAATGTGGCAAAAACTGTAAAAAAAAATTTTCCTGAAGCTGAAGTAATTATAAAAAGTGATCTTGATGCAGCAATGGATATAAAAAACGGAAATGCTGATTATTACTTTGGAGCATGTAATACTGGAGGAGGGGGAGCACTGGCCATGGCAATAGCTTTAATAGGAGCAGATAAATGTGCTACTCTTGCATCTCCGGGTAATATTCTTCCCGAAGAAAAAATAAAGGAAGAAATTGAAAAAGGAAAAGTATGCTTCGGATTTACTCCTCAAGTTACAGAAGAGATCATAAAAATAATATCAAAATATTTAGGATGATTTTTATTAAAATAAGGAGGAAAGTTTATGGAAAAGTTTATTGTAAGTGCATTATTAAGTGGATTTGCTTCGATATTAGCTAATTTAGGTGTAGCAGTATTTAATGATGGACTAAGACCTATGCTTCCTGAATATCTTGAAGGAAGAATGGACAGAAAGGCTTTGGCTGCAACAAGTTTTGCTTTATCATTCGGTCTTGTTATAGGTTTTGGAATACCGTTTTCTATTGGATCAGCAATTATATTAATTCATAGTATCTTGCTCGGCACAGATATAATAGGAACTTCAACACCTAGAAGTAAAAAGGGTCTGATTTTGGCAGGATTATTAGGGGCTGCTTATGGGATAGGTCTAGTTTATGGGTTACAGATGATAGTAGACCTGTTTGCAAAAATGCCGATAGATGTATTATCAAGCCTTGGAAAGGTTGGAGCACCTATAATAGTAGGGTTTTCAGTGTTTCCTGCATTAGTAGTAGGATACCAGTATGGTACTTGGAAAGGTGCAGTCACACTAATTATCACTCTGCTGGTAAGACAGATAATAACTATGTTTGGTAAAATACCGATATCAGAAACAGTCAAAATAACATTGAATCCGGATGGGATGGCATTACTCATAGCCGTAATAGTCATGCTCATATTTGCAATAACTGATAAACAAAGTGAAAGAACGAATTCTAATGAAATGCTTGTAGGAATATTTTCATCAAGGGTTGCAAGAGTTAAAAGAAATATAATACCTTTATCAATTATGGGTGGACTGATTGCAGCAGCGTGCAGTCTAAGACTTGTAGCAGGAGACCCTATATCATTAAAATTACTGGCAGAAAGTGGAAATGCTAAGAATTTTGAGGCTGGAATAGTTGCATTAGCAAGAGCCATAGGATTTGTGCCATTGGTAGCGACTACTGCAATAACTACAGGAGTTTATGGACCTGCTGGAATGACACTGGTATTTGTAGTAGGAATATTTGTCACAAATCCTCTTATAGCATTTATTCTCGGTGCAGGAATCTTGGCCCTGGAAATCTTACTTCTGGAATTAATTGCAAAATCACTGGATAGGTTTCCTGGAGTCAAGGCGTGCGGTGATCAGATAAGGACAGCTATGACAAAGGTACTGGAGGTATCGCTTCTGGTTGGAGGGATGATGGCTGCAGATGAGATGGCAGGTGGAAAAGGCTTAGGATTTCTTTTTGTAGGCGGGTTTTATCTGTTAAACAGGACATCTAAAAAACCTATAGTAGATATGGCTGTAGGTCCAGTAGCAACCATCCTGTTTGGAATCATACTGAATGTCTTATATTTATTCGGATTATTTGCACCGATTGTACCGGCAAAATAGAATTTAAATAATTAAGACAGGTGAATAGGTCAGGAAAGGGAAATATATGTTAAAGGATGGCTATACATTAATGCATGAACATGTCTTCATAGATTTGTCAGGGGTGAAGAAACTTGATGACTGTAGACTGGACTGTAAGGAAGAGACAATAAGGGAATTTAAGGAATTATACAAAAATGGAGTAAGAAATATAACTGAGGTTACTAATGTAGGAATGGGAAGAGATGTAGAGTACATAAAGGAAGTTTCTGAAAAATCGGGAATAGATATTATATGTGCTACAGGATTTTATAAAGAGCCTTTTTATCCTGAATTTGTTTATGAAAATTATGAAAAAAATCTGGCAGCCTTTATTAAAAAGGAAATAACAGAAGGGATTGAAGGTACCGGAATAAAAGCCCGGATAATTGGTGAAATAGGAACTAGCAAGGATGTTATAACAGAAGCAGAAATGAAAGTATTTAAAGCTGCAATCTTAGCTCATCTTGAAACAGGGATTCCGATAACTACCCATACATCTCTCGGAACCATGGGACATGAGCAGATAGAATTATTTAAGCTATATGGTGTAGAACTTGATAAGGTAGTAATAGGTCATGTGGATCTTACAGGAAATGTTGAATATATACTGGATATGCTCTACAAAGGGGCTTATGTAGAATTTGACACTATAGGAAAGGAAAACTATCTTCCAGATGAAAAACGTGTAGAAATGATAAAAGAAATAGAAAAGAGAGAATTAATAGACAGGGTATTCCTTTCTCTTGACATAACAAGGAAATCAAATATGAGATATAATGGCGGAATAGGGTACAATTATATTTTTGAATACTTTATTCCTAAAATGAAAGAAAGTGGGATAAAGGGAAGTTCAATAGAAAAAATGCTTAAATATAATCCAAAGAAATTTCTCACAAGATAATTCTGGAATACTCTTTATAAAAATTATTGATAAGTAATATTAAAGGGAATACAGTAGCACAAGGAGGAAGAATATGGAGACATATCCTTTAAGGTCAATGTTATTAGAAGAAGCCCAGGAAAAGCAGTTTAAGATAGTAGATGTAATAGCAAGGAATATGTCTGGCAGAGAATTTCTTGAGTTAGGGGATTTAGGAGTGGTTCAGAGGATAAATAAGCCACATAAAACTAAAATTGTAGAAAATATTATAGCAGAAATATTTGATGCAGAAGCCTGTATACTGACAAGAGGATCAGGAACACAGGCTTTAAGGTGGGGATTATTGGCGGGGATTTCTCCTAATGAAAAGATACTTATCCATAAAGCACCAATTTATCCTACAACAGAAATAAATATTAGGAGTATGAACTTAGAGACAGTGGAATATGACTTCAATGATTTGAAAGATATATATGAAGTTTTGAGTGATAATGAAATTAAATTCTGTCTTTTACAGCATACGAGACAAAAACCTGATGACAGATATGATCTGGAAGAAGTTATAAAAAAAATAAAGGAATATAGGAAAGATATTATAATTCTTGTAGATGATAACTATGTTGTAATGAAAGTGAGTAGAATAGGAAGTGAATTAGGTGCAGATCTGTCAGCTTTTTCAATGTTTAAGTTACTAGGTCCTGTAGGAATAGGATGTCTTGTGGGTAGGAAGGAACTGATAGAAAAAATTGAAAAATATAATTATTCAGGTGGGGGACAAGTCCAGGGATACGAAGCATCAGAAGTTTTAAGAGGACTTACTTATGCACCTGTATCTTTGGCTATACAGGCTCAGGAAAGTGAAAAACTTTTAGAAGAACTGAATAAGCAAGAAAAATATCCTTATATAAAAAAAGTGTTTCTGGCTAATGCCCAGTCAAAAGTACTTCTAGTGGAATTTAGGGAAAATATGGCAGACAGGATATTAACTGAAGCTGAAAAATTAGGAGCTTTACCTAATCCTGTGGGTGCAGAATCCAAATTTGAAATACCCCCATTATTTTATAAAGTATCTGGTACGTTCTTGAAGGCAGATCCCTCACTAAAGGAAAGAATGATTAGGATAAACCCTAATAGAAGCGGTTCTGAAACAGTAATCAGAATACTTGAAGAATCATACAGGAGAATAATGGAATAGGAAGTGGCAGAATGTTTTTAGAAGCGGTAGGAAAAAGAAATAAAAAGCTTATAGAAGAAGGATTCAATCTCCATCAGTCAGGAAAAGTAATGCCGGACAGTTATATAATTGATGTTGACACCTTTTTGGATAATGCAGGAAAGATATTGAAAAAGGCGAAGAAATATAATATAAAGCTTTATTATATGCTGAAACAGATAGGAAGAAATCCCTATTTAGCTAGAAAATTGGAGGAACTCGGATATGAAGGTGCTGTTGTAGTTGATTTTAAAGAAGCTGAGATAATGATAAAAAATAATCTTAAAATAGGAAATATAGGGCATCTTGTCCAGATACCAAGGAATATGATAGAAAAGGTTGTAAAATATAATCCCGGGATAATAACGGTATACTCTGTTAAAAAAGCTGAAGACATATCAAGAGCAGCAGCGAAAAACAATAAAATACAAGATATAATGCTCAAAGTAATTGATGAGAATTCAGATATATATCCTGGACAGGAATCAGGATTTGAAGTAAGGAATATAAAAAAAGACATAGATAAAATCTTGAAATTTAAGGGAGTAAGAATAAATGGATTGACTTCATTTCCGTGTTTTCTATATGATAAAGATAAAAAAATAATAGCTCCTACAGAAAATCTGAAAAGTATTTTTAAAGGTAAGGAAATTCTGAAAAAAGATTTTGGAATAGATGTAGAACAGATAAACCTGCCATCAGCTACCTCAATGGAAAATATAGAAGAAATCCACAGATTAGGCGGAACACACGGGGAACCTGGACATTCTCTTACGGGGACAATCCCTATGGGAATAAATAAAAATACTGAAGAAATACCTGCATACATATATGTTTCTGAAATTTCACATAATTTTAGGAATAGAGGATACTTTTTTGGAGGCGGTTACTATCGGCGTGGAAATTTAAAAAATGCACTAGTGGGAAAGAGTTTAAATGACAGCTTTAAAACCTGTGTAAGTGAAATAGATGCCCATAATATAGACTATTATCTGGAACTTGAAGATGAAGGGAATATAGGAGATACTGTAATTACGTGTTTCAGAACACAGATGTTTGTAACAAGATCAAATGTGGTACTGGTAGGCGGGATACACGGAGATAAGACCAGAATAATAGGAAATTATACAGCTCTAGGTGAAAAATCAGATTAAGGAAATATGTGAAGATATGAGGTACAGAAATGAGAAAAGGAAGATTTATAGTAATTGTATTAGATAGCTATGGTGTAGGATATATGGAAGATGTTCCAAAAGTAAGACCACAGGATTTAGGAGCTAACACATGTAAGCATATAATTGACAAGATTCCTGAACTGAAACTTCCCAATCTTGAAAAATTAGGAATAATGAATGCCCTAGGAGAAAATTACGGACAAATGAAAATGAATCCCCGGGCGGTATATGGAACTTCAAAGCTCATGCATTATGGAGGGGATACCTTTCTGGGTCACCAGGAAATAATGGGAACCAACCCTAAAAGACCATTAATAAAGCCTTTCAGCCATTATATAGATGCTGTCTATGATGCACTGATAAGTAAAGGATATAAGGTGGAAAAAGTAGGTGAAAAATTAAAATATTTATGGGTAGATGATTGTGTAGCTATAGGTGATAATATGGAAACTGATCCTGGGCAGGTTTATAATGTTACTACAAGTTTCCAGAATATTACATTTGAAGAAGAACTGGAAATAGGAAAAGTTGTCAGAGAGATTGTTGAGGTAGAAAGAGTGATTGTATTTGGAGGAACTATGGCAACTGTAGACTCTATAAAAGCTGCAAAGGAAGAAAAAAAGGGGAAGTATATAGGAATAAATGCACCAAAATCAAAAGTTTATGAAGAAGGATATATGGTCAGACATTTAGGATATGGAATAGATCCAGTTACTCAAATTCCCACTATTCTAGGGGAGAACGGTATTCCGGTAATATTAATAGGAAAAGTTGCAGATATAGTATCCAATGATAGAGGCACGAACTTCACGGATCTGGTGGATACCGAAACTATATTTGGAATTACATTAAAGGAAATAGAAAAACTTGAGACAGGATTCATGTGTGTAAATATTCAGGAAACAGATCTATCTGGGCATGCTGAAAATTCTGAAAGATATGCTGAAATTCTTAAGATATGTGATAAATATATAGGAAAAGTTATAGAAAAAATTTCAGACGAGGATATACTTATCATAACTGCTGATCATGGAAATGATCCTACAATAGGACATAGTCAGCATACAAGAGAAAAAGTTCCTATACTGATATACAGGAAAAATCTGGACAGTATAAATATAGGACTAAGAGAAACAATGTCTGATATAGGTGCAACAGTAGCAGAATATTTTAATGTGAGATTACCCGAAAACGGTAAAAGTTTTTTGGAAAAAATAAAGACCTGAATAGATTGGAAATAATATAAAAACTATATTAAAGCTGAAGACGGCTCTGAGATAGTTTTTTTATTTCTAAAGAAAATAAAATCATTTTTATTAATATATAAAATTATCTTGACAATCAAAATAAGTAATGATAATTTATAATCATATATTAGGCTAACCTAAAATTATATAAGGTTAAGCTAAAAAGGAGAAAAAAAGTGAGCAGAAGCATAGAAGATTATTTAAAAGGGATATATACCTTAAAAAAAAAGAAAGAATATTCAAACAAGAACCTGGCTGAATACTTGAACATATCTCCGGCTTCGGTAAGTGAAATGATAAAGAAACTTACTAATGACGGATATATCATAACAGATAACAGAAGTATTCAATTAACAGAAAAAGGAAGAGAATTTGCACAAAATATTATAAGAAAGCATAGGGTATGGGAAGTCTTTCTATATGAAAAGTTAGGATATATGAAAGATGAAGTTCATGGTGAAGCTGAAAAACTGGAACATGTGACAAGTGATAAGATGTTAAAGAAGCTTGAAAAATTCTTGTTTTATCCTAAAGAGTGTCCACATGGAAGTCCTATTTTCTATGGAATAAAAAAGTTTGACGAAGAAAATATAATAAAACTGTCTGAAGCCGAAGAAGATGATGAAATAATTATATTAAGAGTGGAAGATGATATACAATTGTATGATTATCTGGAAGAACTTAATATATCCATAAAGGAAATATATAAAATAGAAAAGAAAGATCCGTTTAAGGGACCTATATATTTAAGTAATACAGGCAGAAATATAAAAATTATAGCTTATAATGCAGCTGAAATGATAGAAGTTTACAGAAAAAATAAGAATGAAGAGGAGAATGATACTAATGAATAAAAGTTTGAAACTTATAGCTATATCTGGATTAATGATTTTCATATTTTTGAGTTGTGGAAGAGGGACGGAAAAATCTGAAGATAACAATGAAGAAGGTAGGAAACTGCAAATAGTTACAACTACAACGATGCTTACGGATCTATTAAAGACAATAGGCGGAGATAAAGTAGAAGTTGAAGGATTAATGGGAGAAGGGATAGATCCTCATCTATATATTGCCAGTGCAGGAGATGTCGGTAAACTATCAAATGCAGATTTAATAGTATATGGCGGATTACATCTTGAAGGGAAGATGACTGAAGTATTTGAGAAGATGAAAGAACAGAAGAAGTCCGTACTGAATGTCGGAGAACTGCTGGATAAAAATCAAATAACTATGGAGGATGAAAACACTCCAGATCCTCATGTATGGTTTAATACGGAATTATGGGCGAAGGAAGCAGAATCAGTAGCAAATGAGCTAAGCAGGATAGATGGAAAAAATAAAGACTATTATAATCAGAACCTGGAAAAATATAAAATAGAGTTAAATAAACTGACGGAATATGTAAAAAAAAGAATAAAAGAAATTCCTGAAAAAAGCAGGGTACTTGTAACAGCACATGATGCTTTCGGATATTTTGGAGAACAGTTTGGACTGGAAGTAAAAGCAATACAGGGGGTTTCTACAGATTCAGAAACAGGGGCCAGAAATATAAGAGAACTGGCAGATTTTATAGCTGAAAGAAATATAAAGGCAATTTTTGTAGAATCCTCAGTTCCTAAAAAAAGTATAGAAGCCTTACAAGAAGCTGTAAAAGCAAGAGGAAAAGAAGTAAAGATTGGTGGAGAGCTTTATTCAGATTCTCTTGGCGATAAGGAACACAATACGGAAACTTATATAAAAACAGTAAAGGCAAATGCTGATATAATTACAGATGCTCTAAAGTAGAGAATAAATGAGTGAAAAATAAGATTAAAGGGAGTTTTATGTTTATGACTACAAGATATATAAATAAATCGGAGATGAATGATATTATAAAAGTAAAAAAACTTACAGTAGCTTACGAAGAGAGACCGGTTCTATGGAATATAGGATTGAATATACAGAAAGGTACCCTGATGGCTATTGTCGGTCCTAACGGAGCAGGAAAATCTACTTTGATGAAAACTATGCTGAATTTAATAAAGCCTGTCACCGGTGAAGTATTATTCTATAATGAAAGGTACAATAAAGTAAGGGACATGATTTCCTATGTACCCCAGAGAGGAAGTGTAGACTGGGATTTTCCAGCTACTGTATATGATGTTGTTGAAATGGGACGTTATGGGAAAATAGGATGGCTGAGAAGAATAAGGAAGATTGATAGAAAGAAGACGGAGGAGGCAATTTCCAAAGTAGGAATGGAAGAGTTTTCAGGAAGACAGATAAACCGGCTTTCAGGAGGACAGCAGCAAAGAATATTTTTGGCCAGAGCCCTTGCACAGGAAGCAGAAATATATTTTATGGACGAACCTTTTCAAGGAGTAGACAATAAAACAGAAAAATCAATAGTTAATATATTGAAAAAGTTAAGAGATGACGGAAAGACAGTAATTGCTGTACATCATGATTTACAGACGGTGAAAGAGTATTTTGACCATGTGACATTTATTAATGTATCAATTGTAGATTCTGGACATGTAAATGATGTATTTACAGAAGAAAATATTGAAAAAACATATAAAAGAAGGTATATGTTTGATGATATGGATTAGACTGATAAAGAGAGGAAGGAATAGTGTGGATATATTGTATACTCTTTTAAATGAACATACTTTTAGGACAGTTATCCTTGGATGCACTCTTTTAGGAAGTATATCAGGGATAATAGGATGTTTTGCTGTTCTGAGAAAACAGAGCCTCCTTGGTGATGCAGTTTCTCATGCTTCATTACCTGGAGTTTGCATTGCTTTTCTTATTACAGGAAGTAAGAATATAGAAATATTACTTGTAGGAGCATTGTCAGCAGGCGTCGTTTGTATAGCTGTAATTCAAATAATACAGAATTACACAAGAATAAAATTTGACAGTGCCTTAGCTTTTGTATTGTCTATATTTTTTGGTATAGGGCTAGTTCTCATGTCTCACCTGAATAAATTGCCGGGAGCTAATAAGTCAGGACTGAACAGATTTATCTTCGGTCAGGCTTCCACTTTTCTGGAAAGAGATATAGGAATTATATTTTTTATAGGAATCCTCCTTCTTATAATTATAATTCTATTCTGGAAGGAATTTAAAATAGTTTCTTTTGATATTGATTTTTCCATGACATTAGGGTACCCTGCTAAGATAATAGGATTAATTATTTCATGTTTAATAGTCATTACAGTTATAATAGGAATTCAGATGGCAGGAGTAGTATTAATAAGTGCAATGGTAATTTCACCTGCAGTTGCTGCAAGACAATGGACAGACCGCCTTTCATTCATGATTATACTGGCAGGAATTTTTGGGGGAATATCAGGATTTATGGGAGCTCTAATAAGTATAGATCATTCGGATATTCCCACAGGTCCTGTTATAGTAATATTTATCAGTATTATAGCAATATTTAGTCTTATGTTTTCAAAAAAAAGAGGGATTATATTTAAGGTAATTCTAAAAAGAAGAAGAAAAAAATCTTTAATAGAAGAACTGAAAGGACATAAAATAAAATTAAGAAATATAGAAAGGGAATAATATGGATACAGGATTAGAAATACAGATAATAGCGGCACTTACAGCGGGATCATGTTCAATACTGGGAGTTTTTCTGGTGTTAAAGAGTATGGCTATGATATCAGATGCCATTACCCATACTGTTTTACTTGGGATAGTTCTGGTATTTTTTGTAGTCCGTGATTTAAGTTCTCCTTTACTAATAGTAGGAGCTGGAATTACTGGAGTGTTAACT
Source organism: uncultured Fusobacteriales bacterium (assembly GCA_964469865.1). Lineage (GTDB taxonomy): Bacteria > Fusobacteriota > Fusobacteriia > Fusobacteriales > Leptotrichiaceae > JAGOWQ01. Next base: position 13,874 of record CAYYAV010000006.1, read on the forward strand.
GTATATCTTGTGGAACTGCTTAATTCATCAGAACTTTTGAAGGAAGATGCAGCAATTGGAATAGTTTTTCCATTTTTATTCAGTATAGCTGTAATTCTTATTTCTAAATATACGAAAAATATTCATTTAGATATAGATTCAGTATTACTAGGGGAACTTGCCTTTGCTCCTTTTAATAGGATAAGGATACTTACGCTTTCCATTCCTAAAGGTCTAGCTGTCATGATAATAATTTTTTTAATAAATCTATCTTTCGTGACTATATTTTTTAAAGAACTGAAAATATCAGTTTTTGATAAATCTCTGGCTTTGGTACTAGGGATGAGACCTGTGTTAATACACTATATGCTGATGTCAATGACTTCGATGACTGCAGTTGCTTCATTTGAAGCTGTAGGTTCCATACTGGTAGTGGCTTTCATGATAGGACCGCCTATAACAGCATATCTTCTTACCGATAAATTGGACATAATGATAATTTTAAGTATAATTTCAGAGATCGGAAGA
>CAYYAV010000006.1:14390-19693 GCA_964469865.1 uncultured Fusobacteriales bacterium
TCAGGGACGGTCTCAAGCATAGTAGGATATTATATTGCAGTACTATTTGATATATCTATTGCCGGAAGTATCGTATCTGTAATAGGAGTATTATTTTCTATTGTTTTAATGTTTTCACCTGATAGGGGTTTAGCTACCGTGTTAATCAGGAAAAAAAAAGCGGCAATGGGAAATTTGATATCTTGATGACAGTTTATCCAATATTACAGATAAAGGAATAAAACATTTGAAAAATAGGCAATAGAATGGTAAAATATATATAAAAGAATAAAATATTTTTATCAGGAGAAAGGAAAAGAATGTATGAAATATGAGACGCTTATGGAAAGATTTGTCAAATATGCAAAATTTGAGACCAGATCAGATCCACTCAGCAAGACAATACCATCTACATCAAGCCAGAAAGAATTTGCAGAATTTCTCAAAAAGGAACTTGAAGAAATTGGAATGGGAAATGTATTTATAAATGATGCATGCTTTGTAAATGGAACATTAGAAGCTAACACAGATAAAAATGTTCCTGTTATCGGATTTATAGCTCATATGGATACTGCAGATTTTAATGCAGTAGGAGTAAATCCCAGGATAATAGGAAACTATGATGGAAATGATATCCTGCTGAATGAAGAAAAGGGGATAACAATGTCAGTGGAAGAATTTCCAAATTTAAGGAATTATAAGGGAAAAACGCTTATTACTACAGACGGGACTACTCTTCTGGGTGCAGATGATAAGGCCGGTATAGCGGAAATAGTGGAGGCAGTGAAATATCTGATAGAACATCCTGAAATAAAACATGGAACCGTAAAAGTAGCTTTCGGACCTGATGAAGAGATAGGGCGTGGAGCAGATAATTTCGATGTAGAAGAGTTTGATGCTGATTATGCATATACGGTAGATGGGGGTCCGGTAGGTGAACTGGAATATGAAAGTTTTAATGCGGCACAGATGACATATCATATAAAGGGAAAAAGTGTACATACAGGAACAGCTAAAGGGAAGATGATAAATGCTAGCCTGATAGCTGTGGAACTGGCTTCTATGTTCCCTTCGGATGAGGTTCCGGAAAAGACGGAAAAATATGAAGGATTCTATTTCCTGGAAAAAATAGTTTCTAACTGTGAAGATGCAGAGTTATTATATATTTTAAGAGATCATAGTAAAGAAAAATTTTTAGCTAGAAAAGATTTTGCTGAAAGAATAGTGGAAAAAATAAACAGCAGGTACGGTAAGAAAATAGTAGAAGTTGATATAAAAGATCAGTACTATAATATGGGTGAAATTATAAAAGATCACATGCATATAGTGGAAATTGCAAAGAAAGCCATGGAAAATCTTGGAATAATACCTATAATCAAACCAATACGGGGAGGAACAGACGGATCAAAGATTTCTTTTATGGGTCTTCCTACTCCGAATATATTTGCCGGAGGAGAAAATTTTCATGGAAAATATGAATTTATAGCTTTGGAAAGTATGGAAAAAGCTACAGATGTCATAATCGAAATAATAAAGTTAAATGAAGAAAAAAATTAATTCTTATAATAAATTCTGAATATATTAAGAATGGAATGGATATAGTCATGAATAAAATTGTAAAAAAGACATTAAACGAACAAATATATGAGGCATTGAGAGATGAAATTCTTGCAAAAAAAATATCTTTTGGAGAAAAACTCGTTAACAGGGAACTTCAGAATAAATTTGGAGTCAGCTCTACCCCTGTAAGGGATGCTATTAACAGATTGTACATGGATGGGCTCGTAGATGAAGTATCAAAGACCGGTGCAAGGATAATAAGCTTTGATCTGAAATTTGCAACTGAAATAAATGAGTTTATATGTATCTTATGTACTTCAGCCGTAAAGCTTTCTTATCAGAGAGGTGAAAATGGAAAAGTAGTCAGACTTTTAGAAAAAATTATAGAAAAACAGAAAAAAGCTAAAAATGAAGAAGAATATTTTCATCAGGATTATATGTTCCATAAGACATTTTTTGATTTTTCCGGAAATTTGTTTTTAAAGGAGACATATAAAAAATATAATGTCCTGAGATTTCTTCTTTCAAAGTATGCCTATGAAAAAAATTCTAATAAGGAATCTGCAATCAGGCAGCATATAGGAATACTGGAAGCATATAAAAATGGGGAAATCGGGAAGGCAGAACAGGAAATGACCGATCATTATAATTTTGGAATAATCAAATTAAATGAGTTTTTTTCTAAAAAGGAAAGGAAGTAAAAAAATGGCTTATTCATCTTAATGAAAATGAATAAGCCAGATTTTCATATAGGCTATAAATTAATATGTCAAATAATCATATTCTAGAAACCTTTAATTAACTCAGGATTAATTGTCTCAAATCTTCCTGTGAAGAATCTAAGTACTTTAGGTTCATACACCCATTTTAATCCACTTATATCTTTTCTTCTGTTATAAAGTTCAATGATAGTGTCTGCAACATAATCCAGATGAGCATAAGTATAAACTCTTCTAGGTATTGTCAATCTTACTGTTTCAAGTTTAGGTTTGTGATTTTCTCCTGTTATGACATCTCTTCCGGCTGAAATAATACCTCTTTCCATAGTCCTTACTCCACCAAATTCATAAATAGCTGCAGCTAAAGCCTGTGCAGGGAATTCTTCCTGATCAAGATGATCAAGGAATGCCCTTGCATCAAGGAATATAGCATGTCCACCGAACGGTTTTACCATAGGTATTCCAGCTGCTTCAAGTTTTTCTCCCAGATATCTTATCTGATTAACTCTGTGGCTTATGTAAGGATACTCACAAGATTCAGTAATTCCAATAGCCATAGCTTCCATATCTCTACCGGCTAATCCACCATATGAAGGCATTCCTTCAAACTGAACTACCATTCCTGTAGCTTTTACATATAAATCTTCATCATTCATACATAAGAAACCACCTATATTTGTCAGACAGTCTTTCTTTCCTGACATTGTACATCCGTCTCCATAAGAGAACATTTCATGTACAATTTCTTTTATAGTCTTATCCTGATATCCTTCTTCTCTTTCTTTTATAAAATAAGCATTTTCAACACATCTTGTAGCATCAAACATGACTTTTATTCCATGTTTATGAGCCAATTCTGACACTTCTCTTATATTCTGCATAGAAACAGGTTGTCCTCCTGCCAGGTTAACTGTAACTGCAAGACAGATATAAGGTATCTTTTCTCCTCCTACTTCATCAATTAATGACTGAAATTTCTTTAAGTCCACATTACCTTTAAAAGGTAGATCTATATTAGGATCGTGAGCTTCATCTATGATAACATCTCTGAATGTAGCTCCGTTTCTTTCCTGATGGAATCTTGTAGTGGTAAAATACATATTTCCAGGAACATAGTCGCCAGGTTTAATCGTAAGAGTAGACAGTATGTTTTCAGCTCCTCTTCCTTGGTGAGTAGGAACAATATATTTGAATCCAAAGTATTCCCTCACAACTTCTTCCAGATGATAGAAATTTCTACTTCCGGCATAGGCCTCATCCCCAAGCATCAGTCCTGCCCATTGTCTGTCACTCATGGCATTTGTTCCTGAATCTGTCAGGATATCGATATATACATCTTTAGACTTTATTAAAAACGTGTTATATCCTGCTTCTTTTATAGCTTTCTGTCTTTCTTCCTTTGATAGTGTAGCTACAGGTTCTACCATTTTGATTTTAAACGGTTCTGGGGCAAATCCTTTTCTTTCCATAATTCTTTCCTCCTAAATGTATTAAAAATTTATTTTTTATATTATTTTTTTTCAGTTTTTCTAGTTTTTATATATTTCTGTTCATAATCTTTTAAAGCTGCAATTGCCTGACTTGAAAGCGGAATAATTGCTATCATGTTAAATATGGTCATCAGTCCTACTCCTAGGTCACCAAGCTCCCATACAAACGTATATTGGGCCATGCCACCTGCAAAGAGCATCAGTAGTGAGAAAACCTTGTATGCATTCTGAGAAGTCCAGTTATCTCCGAAAACATATGCAACATTACCTCTGGCATAAAACATAATTCCTATGAATGTACTGAAACTGAACAGGAAAAGTATCACAGCAATGAATATTACTCCAAACTGGCCAGCATGATGCTTCATAGCAGCCTGTAACAGATCCATTCCCTGAAGACCTTCAATAGTTGATTTAGGAGCCAGTAACATTATAAATGCAGAGCAGCTGCATATAAGGAGAGTATCTATGAATACTCCCAGTGACTGGGTCAATCCCTGCTTAACAGGATGAGCTACATCTGCAGCAGCTGCAGCACATGGAGCTGAACCTGAACCGGCTTCATTGGAAAAAAGTCCTCTTTTAGCACCATTCATTATAACTGCACCAAATCCTCCTGCAACAGCCTGCCTTAATCCGAATGCCTGAGCGAAAATATCTTCAAATACTGATGGAAGTAATGTCATGTTTTTAAATATTATAAAAAGAGTCATAAGGAAATAGATACCGGCCATCAGCGGAACCATAATATCAAGTACTTTTGTAGTGGCATTTTTCTTAAATATGATAACTGCAGCAGCAGCAACTAATACCATACTTGTATATATTGGAGGAATACGGAATGCATTAGTAAATGACTGTGTTACTGAATTGGCAACAACCTGACTTATACCTGCCCAGCATAGAAGTCCTGAAAGGGCGAACAGGACACCCAGCATTCTAAATCTGGCACCTCTTGCATAATATTTCTTACCGTCAACCGAAACATATTTGGCACCTACATTAACATCATCAACAAATACATCTTCAGGTTTTGTCCACATAATCATTCTCATTCTGTCCATGAAATATGCAGGACCTCCTCTATATCCTCCATATAAAGGATCCTTTTCCTTATATATCTGTGCGAGAGTGCTTTCTATAAATGCACTTGCTGAACCTACCAGAGCCACTATCCACATCCAGAATATTGCTCCAGGACCTCCAAAAGATATTGCAGCAACTACTCCTGCAAGATTTCCCATACCTACTCTTGTAGCAGTGGCAATAAATAATGCCTGTAATCCTGAAATAGAATTTTTATTTTCAAGTTCAGAAGAATCAGGTTTTTCCATTGCAATTTTAATCATTTCTGGAAAAAGCCTGAATGGAAGGAATCTTGTCTTTACAGTAAAATATATTCCGGCAGGTATTAAGACCAGCACAAGGAGGCTTAATCCCAGTTTTGATTCTCCGGTTCCAAAGTTCAATACAATCAAATCCCCCCATAGGAGGTTGTTGATGGAACCTACAAGTTTTTTGAAAATGTCGAGTAAACTTACAAATACGGACATAA
>CAYYAV010000007.1:0-18942 GCA_964469865.1 uncultured Fusobacteriales bacterium
CCTATTTCCTTATGATAATCCCCACCAATTACAGATATCTCAACTTTTGAATTCTTATTGAAAAGGGCGGCTATACTGGGCATATTAGTTATAAGATTAAAGGTTTTTCCCATTTTTGCAAGATATTCAGCTGCAATATAGTTAATACTTGATACATCAAAGAAAATAACCTCATTATTATTGATATTTGAAATAATTTTTTCAGCTATAGTTTCCTTCTGCCTTGTCCTATTTATTATCCTGTCCTCCAACGCAACTGTATGAACCAGCTCCTTAAGCAGGATAGCTCCTCCATGGGTTCTCTTAAGTTTCCCTTCTGATTCGAGCCTTTTCAAATTTTTCCTTATAATAACCTCTGAAACATTAAATCTTTCAGCCAATTCACTTACCCTTACTTTTTTTTCTTTCTTCAATATTTCCAGTATTTTCTCCAGTCTTTCGTCTAAAAACATAACTATCTCCATCCGTTTATCCAGCGTTTCAATATCATCCCCTGTTTTGCCTTAAGGTTTACTTTCAGTTTTCCTGAACTTTCAATTATAAACATATTTCCTGTAATGAGATCCAGATACTTCTCTTCAGGATATTCGGTCTGTATTTCTACATTTTCCCTGTCTTCAAAAGAATTATTCAAGACAACTATTATGGATCTTCCCTCATTAGCCCTTTCATAGGCTACAATGTCCTTCTCATTATTTGCCAGCAATTCCTTAAATTTACCATAGACAAGGACCCTGTTTTCCTTCCTTATCTTAATAAGTTTCTTATACCACTGGAATAAATCATTATCCTTTTTCTGACAGTATTCCTCACCTCTGTTTATGTATGAGGGGTTTTTTTCATTATCATACATGAAATCATCCCAGAGCATTGGCTTCCTGCAATAAGGGTCCGTTGCTCCCCACATGCCTACTTCATCTCCATAATATAACATAGGAGCACCGATATAAGTTATTTGAAATATGGATATGAGTTTCAGTACATCTTTCGGTTTCACTTTACTGTTTATCCAGTCTATAGAAGTATTAGGATGATAGCTTGAAGCCAAGTCGGGCCTTATACTGTTGTATCCTTTTTCCAGCTGCTTTCCTTCTTCCAGATTTCTTCCCAGTACGTCATTTACTATTCTTGAATAAAGCCTGTCTGTATCATGGGATCCATTCAGGTTCTGCGATGCCTGTAGTGACTGGAACGGATACCATGATCTTTTTTCTCTCAGTTCATTAAAGAAATCTGTAGGAGAAAGCTTATACCTGTCCCCGCCTTCCTTACTCTGATTTATAAAAAATCCTATTACCGTTTTCAGCCATTCATAATTCATGACAGCATCAAATTTATTCCCCTTGTTTATATCCCCTGAAGCATTGCCCCACAGTTCGGCAGTAATATAGGAATCCTTCTTTGCAGATTTCACTACCTCCCTCCATTCATTCCAGAATTTCTGGTTTTCAACACAGTTCGGCACATCCAGTCTCCATCCGTCTATTCCATCGTCTTCCTGCCATTCTTCAGAAACTTTGCCATCAGGTCCATACATCCATTTCCTTGTAATGTTAAATATGTACTCCTTATATTCCTGATTAAATGTATCAAATTCAGGTAAAGTGTCAAATCCCGCCCATGAATTGTACTTTAGCTTATATTTATTGCTTCTCATTATTTCATAGGCCTTCTCATCGCTCATATCTTCTGTTATCGGTACATGATCAGTAAAATCTGTAAATTTATACCAGTCTCTGTATATGGAGCCTTCCCCTTCAGCAAGAACCATATTGAAAGTCCAGTGCCTGTCACTGCTGTGATTAAATACACCGTCAAAGATTACTCTTATATCATTTTTATGCAGTTCCTTTATAAGGTCAACCATGATAAGGTCAGATTCAGTCCAGACCCATGTCTTAGGGTCTTCTGTTTCCTTGTATCCATTTTTCCCTTTATTCTTTCCTGTGAGCTGTATTTCCAGAAGCTCAAGTTCACTCCTATTGATAGAACCTGCTCCCAGGACATCTATATAAGTCTTATTCCCATAAGGATTGTATTTGGATACTGTAATATCATGCTTTTTCCCGGATGTCCTTATTGTCCCGAAGTCCGGAGAAATATGTCTGAAGTCGTTAGCTCCGTATTTATGGCTCTGATATGAGAAAAATACCGGATTTAACCATATAGCCGTTATCCCGAGTTCTTTCATATAAGGTATCTTCTCTTTTATTCCTTTTATATCTCCTCCATACATTCTAGCATATTTGAGACTATAATCTATCCCTTTTTCTCCTATTATTTCCCATGTAACCCTCTTTCCGAAATCCGAAGTCCATCTGTTCCTGTCAAATTTTCCATAAAGGTTATTATTCTTTGACCACTTAAATTTTTCTATAAAATTCTGTTCATGCAGTTCATTTTCCAAATAGGCTTCCGGTCCAAATTCATTAAATATCGGGTCATTATAAGGATTACTGTTATAGAACCTGTCAGGGAAAATGTTATACCATATAGCTTCTTTCGACCATGTGGGAATATCGAAAACCTGGATATCCTCATCAGTAGTCTTGACCTGAAGTCTTCCTGGTTTTTTAAATGTAAGGTTTTTGCCGTCGAAATAAGCTTTTACTTCTCCGTCTTCCAGGATAAAATAGTAGGAAACCTTATCCACATCTTTTCCAAAGTCTATAATCCTTTCAAAATAATCGAACTTATTTGTCTTATCACTGAATCTTTCAAGTTCATAAATCATTTCATAGTTATCTTCTTCATGGAGAACTATACTGATATAGGCCCTCTCCACATCATCTATCTGTGTTCTCACAGTAAATTCATATTCTCTTCCGGATAATTTGTTAAAATACTGTAGGCTCCTATGGTCATGAACTATTGCTTTCAGATCAGTATTTTTATTTATCGCTTCAAAAACAAATTTTCCGGTTCCCAGGTCCCCTCTGGGAAACAGCTCCCCATTTTCTCCTATTATGAGTTTCAGATTATTTTCTTCGGGATACCATTTTCCATCGATAAGGTATTTATATTCATAGACTCCTTCAGGTACGGCCAGAACTACTTCATAGATGTCCTTTTTCTTATGTGTTATCGGTTCATCTTCGGGAGTCCAGTTATTAAAACTTCCTGATATCTTTACTTCTTCTGCACTTCCTATTCCAAAGTCAGATATATTTAATGTCATTTTATAGAATTTCATTTTTGAAAGTACAAAGGCATCTGTAATTTCATTATAGGAAACGAGTATGTCTATCCCTTTCTGAAATCCGGTTATTGATTTAGGGTGGACATTTTTTTCTGCTACTGCTTCAAAGTCTGTGGCAAAAGGAGCTGTATGATTATAGGTAATCCCTTTTATTTCTCCTTTTGCATTCCTTATTTCAAAGAAGTAGCTCCCTGATTCAACATTTGCCCATTTATAAGTATATATTCCATCATTTCTCTTTTTTAAATCTTCTTCTTTATAAAACTTACTGTTTCTATATATTAAAATCTTATAAGTCATCTTCACTCTCTCCAAACCTGCTTTATGTTAATTTAATTCAAAAAATACCTTGTATGCCCTATAAGTTTCATATAAATCAGCTTTAGAAGATATCTCAAAAAGCGAGTGCATAGATAACAGTGCCGGTCCGGCATCTACAGTCCTTATTCCATAATATGCCAGGAATTTTGCTACAGTTCCTCCCCCTCCTTCATCTACTTTACCAAATCCTCCTGACTGGTATTTTATTTTATTTTTATCAAATATTTGTCTGATTTCCTGCAAAAATTCTGCATCTGCATCATTTGCCAGTACTTTTCCTCTACTTCCTGTATATTTTGCAAAAGCTAATCCATAAGAAAGCCTTGCCACATTTTCAGAATCATGAACCGATTTAAATACTGGATTCATAGCGGCTGTGACATCTGATGATAGAGCTTTTGAATTCCATAAAGTCTCTCTTAATATCTGATCGTTATAATTCTTTTCTGTAAGGGACAGGAGTTTTCCTACAATCAATTCAGGTAATGTCGTTTTTAAACTCGTAGACCCTTCACTTCCTATTTCTTCCTTGTCAGTCAGATATACCATGACAGTCTTCATCGGATCTTTTATATCGTATAATGCTTTTAATGAAGTATATGCGCATATTCTATCATCCTGACCATATCCACCTATCATACTCCTGTCTATCCCGACATCTCTGAGTTTTCCAGATGGAACAGCTTCCAGTTCTGCTGTAAAGAAGTCGTCGTCATCTATTCCATAATCCTTTTTCAGCTTATCCATGATATGTTGTCTTACCTGATTTTTGACATTTTCATCCTTTATAGGGATATTTCCGAATAAAAGCTTTAACTCCTCTCCTTTTATTACTTCTCTCGCCTTCCTCTCATCCTGCACATTATAAGCCAGATGAGGAAGTATATCAGGCACACTGAACACAGGCTCATCCTCTTTCTCTCCTATAGACAGCGAAACTTTCTTCCCGTCCTTTAAAAAAATTACTCCATGTAATGCCAGAGGCGTTGCTGCCCACTGGTATTTCTTTATTCCTCCATAATAATGGGTATTTAAAAGGGCAAACTCCTCTTCTTCCTTTACAGGATTCGGTTTTAGATCCAACCTTGGAGAATCTATATGGGAAACTATCATATTAATTCCGCTTCTTATGTCTTTACCTATTATTATAGCTATAATATTTTTACCTCTGTTATTAAAGTAGACTCTGTCTCCTTTCTTCAGGTTTTTCTTTTTCATTATATCTGTAAAACCGTTCTTTTTCAGTTCTTCTTCTGTTACTGTTACAAATTCACGTTCCGTTTTAGCAGAATTCAGATAAGCCTTGTATTCTTCTGCAAATTTGAAAATTCTGATTTTTTCTTTTTCAGTATAATTTTTCCATAAATTTTCTCTGTTCATTGTTTCTTCTTTACTCTCTTTCCTAATTTTAATCTCTTTTAAATATTTCCACTGCCCTGTCGAGAATACCTGCCAGGTAAGCCAGGACAACTCCATAGTTTGTAATTGGTATTTTTTTTTCTTTAGCAGCCTGGATACGGTTCAACATATTTTTCCTTGTGATCATACATGAACCGCAGTGGATTATTACATCTACATTTTCTATCCATTCTTCTTTGAATGTAACTCCTGTCTGAAAAACTATGTCCAGATCAGGATTTATTTTTTTTCTCAACAAGGCAGGTATTTTTATTGTTCCAATATCCTCATGAGATGTCGTATGGGTACAGCTTTCAGCTATTAAGACCCTTCCCCTTGATGTACTTTTCAGTCTCTCCAGGGCCTTTATACCCTTCAGGAAGTCTCCAAGTTCCCCTTTCTGTCTTGCATATAATATAGAAAAACTTGTAAGGGGAACTGATTCAGGAACCAGCCCTGAAACTTTATCAAAAACCTGTGAATCAGTAATAACAAGATCTACATCCCTTATTTCATTTAAGGCTTCTTCAAGTTCTATATCTCTTACGACATAACTTTTAATTCCGTTATCCAGACAATCCCGTATAACCTGAACCTGAGGAAGAATCAACCTTCCTTTAGGTGCCTCTGAATCAACCGGAACTACAAGGATAACCCTTGAACCATATGGAAGAATATCTCCTATCAGGGAAGGCTCTTCTTCCTGACGGTCAAGATACTCTATTATTATACTTATCAGTTTTTGCCGTTTTTCAATAGTATCCGCGCTAAGATGGCAGTCCCCGGGGTATCTTTTCTGGATTTTCTGTCTTTCATTTTCAGTTATTAAATCTATCTTATTCCATACAAAGATGTGTGGAATCCTGAATCTTTGGAACATAAGGCCTGCAGCTTCTCTCTCTCTTCCTTCAATATCCTTCGAGGCATCCAGTACATAGACAGCCATATCGGTTTTCTGAAGTATTTCTTCAGATTTCTTAACCCTTAATTCCCCTAGCTCTCCTATATCATCTAGTCCTGCCGTATCTACAATCCTTACAGGACCATAACCTACAAGTTCCATCGCTCTGTATACAGGGTCAGCTGTAGTTCCCGGAACATCTGATACAAGAGAAGCATCCTGACCTAGGAAAAGATTGAAGAGGCTTGATTTCCCTGCATTCCTATTTCCAAAAAAAGCTATATGCTTCCTGTTGGAATTCGCTACTTTTTCCATTATATATACAAATCCCTTTCTCCTGCTTTCAGTCTTTCTATATTTTTCAGCACGAAATTTCTAAGCCCTTTATTTTCCATTGTTGCTGCCTGTTCACACACAAATTTCTCCACCTTCTCGAGGAGCTCCTTATCTCCATAGTCTACTGCATATTCTACTAAGGTTGTAAGTGCATTAGGCTTACACATATTATGTATCTTTTCAGATTTAGCCATTTCCATAAATGCTTCACCTACTCTTCCTGTTCTGTAACATGAAGTGCAGTAACTAGGAATATATCCTGAATCCATAAGGTCTTCTATGACCTGTTTCGGACTTCTCTCATCTGCAAGGCTGAACTGGCTTACCTGCCTTCCTTTTATATGTTCCTCATAGCCTCCCACTCCGGTACATGATCCGGCACTTACCTGTGAAATTCCATATTTCAGCAAGGTTTCCCTCATTTCAGCTGTTTCCCTTGTAGAAAGTATCATTCCTGTATAAGGAACTGCAATCCTTATTATTGTAACTATTTTCTTAAACATTTCATCATCAAGCAGATATGGGAAATTATCCAGACTTACTCCTTCAGCCGGTCTCAGCCTCGGAACTGAAATAGTATGGAATCCTACTCCGAATCTTTTTTCCAGATGTTCATTATGCATCATGAGCCCAAGTACTTCAAACCTAGGATCGGAAAGCCCGAATAAGACCCCTGCTCCTACGTCTTCAATTCCTCCTTCCATAGCTCTGTCAAAAGCTGTCATATGATAGGCATAATCCCCTTTGAGGCATTTAGGATGTACCTTTCTGTAAACATCTTCATCATAGGTCTCCTGGAACAGTATATACGTTCCAATACCTTTTTCATTAAGCTTCCTATAATTTTCTACGGTCGTTGCAGCTATATTCACATTGATTCTTCTAATTTTACCGTTTTTAGTATATGTATCATAAATAGTATCAATCGCTTCAAGAATATAGTCCATGTCACAGTTCAGAGGATCTTCTCCTGCTTCCAGTGCCAGACGCTTATGACCCATTTCTTCCAGAATCATGACCTCCTTACGTATTTCGTCCATCGTAAGCTTTCTCCTATGGAATTTATTTTCCCTCTTATAACCACAGTAGACACACGTATTGACACAGAAATCACTGATGTATAGCGGTGCAAATAGTACAACCCTGTTTCCGTATACATTTTCTTTAATCCTTCCTGCTACTTCAAACATCTTTTCTATAAGATCCTTATCCTCTATATATAGAAGCCTTGCTATATCAAGATGGGATATCCTTTCTTTTTTTTCTGCCCTTTCAAGTATATCCAGAATCTGCTTCCTTGTAACTTTTTTCCCTTCTTCCAGCAATTGAAAAATAGCATCCCTATCAATTTTCATATGTTCCCTGAATCTCTCCATATCCGTTCATCTCCTCTTCTAGATTAGAAAAATCTTTTCTATCAGTTTTTTTATCTAAATATTTTATAACCTTATCCTAAATTATACAGGAACTCTTACCGGCTAATCCAGTTCTTTCTTAGAAATTGCAGTTTTTACCTGAATATTTGGAATCTTTCCTATCTTTCCAGTGAAGGAGTTTATTTCATCCATTGTTCCCGCCACTGTCAATGAAATTACAGAAATCCCCTGTTCATGAAAAGGTATTCCCATCCTACCATAGATAATCCCTTGAAAAGAAGCAACAATATCATTAAATTCCCCCTGACATTCCTTAGCATTTTCTAAAACTGCACTTATTACCGCAACTCTCTTTTCCATAATAATCCCTGACCTTTCTATCACATTATTATTAATTAACCATACCCTTTTTAATAATATTATCCCAATTTTTAATGTATGTCAAGTAATGTAAGTCTCCAATATTGAAACATAGAAGGCTATCCTATTTTTAAGTGTCATGATATCTAAGCGGTCCATTATAAAGCAAAGCGGCTATTTACTTTACCAGTTTATAGCCACTTCTGTTCCTATTTCATTTCCTTAAGCTGCTTCTCAAGTTTTTTTCCTTCTTCTTCGTATCCGGGTTTTCCAAGTAATGCGAACATATTCTTTTTATATGCCTCCACTCCAGGCTGATCAAATGGATTTACTCCTAACAAATATCCGCTTACTCCACATGCTTTTTCAAAGAAATAAAATGCATACCCCAGATGATACGGTGTGGCTTCAGGTATGTTTACTGCCAGATTAGGAACTCCCCCGTCAATATGGGCCAGTATGACTCCGTCAGTAGCCTTTTTATTCACATAATCCAGAGTCTTTCCTGCTATAAAGTTTAATCCGTCCAGATTGTCACTATCCGGTTCTATTATATATTCGTGTTCAGGCTTTCCTATTGAAATAACTGTCTCAAAGAACAGCCTTCTTCCTTCCTGAATATATTGTCCTAAAGAATGCAGGTCTGCCGAAAAATCGACCGAAGAAGGATAAAGCCCTTTACCATCCTTACCTTCAGATTCTCCAAACAGCTGTTTCCACCATTCTGCAAAATAATGGATCCTTGGCTCATAATTTACCATTACTTCCAGTTCCTTGCCTTTCCTATGAAGTATATTTCTTATAGCTGCATATTGTAATGCCTGATTTCCTTCCATTTCTGAACCTGACAGATCTTTCATCGCATCTCTTGCACCCCTCATCAGCTCATCTATGTCTATTCCCGCTGCAGCTATAGGTAGAAGCCCTACTGCCGTCAATACTGAAAATCTCCCCCCTACATTATCAGGTACTACGAACGTCTCGTATCCTTCGGCTGTAGCAAGTGTCTTCAATGCTCCCTTGGATTTATCAGTTGTCGCATAGATCCTTTTTCCTGCTTCTGCCTTTCCATACCTTTCTTCCAGGATTTTCTTAAATACCCTGAAAGCAATTGCCGGTTCAGTAGTCGTTCCCGATTTTGAAATCACATTTACTGAAAAATCCCTGTCTCCTATCACATCTATCAAGTGCTGCAGATAGACACTGCTCATATTAGTTCCCGCAAAATAGATTTCCGGAGTTTTTCTCTTTTCTTTCGGTAAGCTGTTATAAAAAGTGTGTGACAGAAATTCTATAGCCGCCTTCGCCCCCAGGTAGGATCCACCTATTCCTATAACTATAAGAACTTCTGAATCATTCTTTATCTTTTCTGCCGACTTCTTTATTCTCTCAAACTCATCTTTATCGTAATCTTCGGGAAGCGATATCCACCCGAGATAGTCGTTTCCTGCTCCTCTCTTCGACATAAGTATTTCATTTGCCAGTTCCACGTGAAGTTTTATATTTTTCATTTCTTCATCATTTATAAAACTCTTTGCAAACTGATAACTAAAATTTAATTTCATTTTTCTGCTCCTTTATATATGGATTTTTTATAATAGTATTTTTTATCTGTATACTTTAGTATAGCAGAAAAATTCAGCTTTTTCAATTACTTCTTAATTTTTCGGGTAATCTGCCTTATATCCTTCATCTGCTTTTTGAACTATGGATTATCCATATTTCCTATATTTTTAATTTATAGGCACTTCTGCACAGTTTACTATAAATTCTGAACAAATAAAAAACTGGGGATAATCCCAGTTTATTTATAATATATTTTCTTATTAAAATGGCTGGGCTGAATGGATTCGAACCATTGCATGCTGGAGTCAAAGTCCAGTGCCTTACCGCTTGGCGACAGCCCAATCTGTTTTTAAAAAGGAAAAACCTCTTTAAGACAAGATTCATTATATAAAATTTTTTAACATTTGTCAACTATTTTTTTCTCAGCACGACTATAATTTTACCTTTTCCAAACTCGACCCGGCTGTTATCAGAAGTAATGATATTACTTACAAGTCTTGAGCTCTTCCTTTCTATATCTACATTATCAGTTCCATACTTAAACCCTTTAAGCGTGAGGTTTCCTACAAATTCTCCGAGGGGTATTATAGAGATTTCATCTCCTTTCCTGTTTTTTAATGAAAAAGATGCTTCCCTGTAAAAGATTTCTTCATTTTCTGAAAAAAAAGTCATATTTTTATATTCTTCCATCAGATGCAGGTTACTTAAAGTCATATCTATCCTCTTTCCCAATCCGCCCAGGACATATATATCCTCAAAAGTTACTTTTCCTTCCTTTTCATAATCTCCTGTCTTATGAAGGATAAGTTCAAAATCAGTATAGTCTTTTTCAGGACTATATTTTTCAATGACTACATCTTTCTTTTCATAAAAGTGCAGAATATCAGTTCTTATTGAATCAAGATCCCCCATGATATAATCAGGGACTATACCATACTCAAAAGCATAATTGGCTCCGCCATCTGCACAAAAGACTATATCTTCTTCATCTATCATCTCCTGAATAAACTTTCTTTCATACCTGTATTCTCCATTTAAAAAAATAACTGCTTTCATATTCTTTTCCTTTATAATTAAAAATATATTTATTGGAAATCTTCCTTGAAAATTCTAATTAAGTCATTGTTACGGCTGTTATTTCTCTAAAATCTACTGCCTCAGTTCTGCATTATAGTCTTTTCTTACTTTTGAAATTATCTTTTCAACAGTATCATTTATTTCCTTTTCTTCAAGGGTCTTATTTTTATCCCTTAAAATAATGCTTATTGCAACTGATTTCTTGCCGGAAGCTACTCCTGCTCCTCTGTATATATCAAATAATTCAACTTTTTCTATCTTATTATCTGCTTTTTCAATAGTCCTTAATACATCTCCAACCATGATGCCTTCATCCATTACGAGAGCCAGGTCTCTGGGAACTGAAGGATATTTTACTATTCCCTGATATGAAACAGCCTTTCCGATGTATTTCTTTATCAGGTCTATACTGAATTCTCCTACCAGTACTGATTTCTTTCCTAAATCAAAATTTTCCAGTACATCCGGATGAATTTCTCCAAAGCTTCCGATATACTTCTTTCCTACAAATACATCCACAGATCGTCCAGGATGGAATTCTGTCTGTTCACTCCTTCTTAGCTGATAGTTTTTGAATTTCAGTTTTGAAAAGATTTCTTCTACGATTCCTTTCAAATCATAGAAATCATATGGAACCGGTTTCGGATTCCATACTGTCTTGCTGTCTTCACCTGCCAGTATTATTCCGAGCTTTACTTCTTCCTTAGCCAGTACCGGTGACTTTTCAAAGGTCCTGCTGACTTCAAAGTATCTTATATTGGAGACATTCCTGTTCATGTTATCCTTTGCATTCTTTATAAGGCTGTAAAGAAGGGTAGGCCTCAATGTTACAAAATCTTCTGTTATAGGCTTCAGGACATCTATAAGGTTCTCTTCAGTAGTCCTTGTATGTCTTATCCTTTCCATTGCATCCTTAGGGACAAAGCTGTAATTTATCACTTCCTTCAATCCTGAGGATGAAGCAGCTAACTTTACAGCATCAGCCAGCTTCGTGGTATCTATTACTGTCTTCTCATTTATTTCTACTTTCGGAAGTATATTTTCAATATTGTCAAAACCATACATCCTTATTATTTCCTCATAGTAGTCCTGTTCATTTTCAAGATCTTCCCTATATGAAGGTGGTGTAAGTATTAGACTTTCCCCATTATCCTTAACTTCTATCTCAAGGTTAGCAAGTATCTTTATAACTTCTTCCCTAGGTATTACTTTACCTACAAATCTGTTAAGCCTTTCAAGGCTAAGTTCCGTTATATAGCCCTGTGCAGGTTCTATAAATACATCTACAGTTCCCTCAAGTATTTCTCCACCTGCAACTTCCTGAATCAAGTTTGCAAGCCTGTTTATTACGTTTACTATATTTCCCCTGTTAATTCCACGTTCAAACCTATATGAAGCATCACTGGAAAGTCCAAGCCTTCTTGAAGTCTTTCTTATATTCAGGGGATTAAAGTGAGCTACTTCCAGTAATATATTCCTTGTCTCACTGCCTACTTCTGAATTGAGTCCCCCCATAACCCCACCAAGGGCTATTGTTTTCTTAGCATCAGCTATTACTATATCTTCTTCCTCCAGGTTTCTTTCCTGCTCATCAAGGGTTACAAATTTTTCTCCTTCATGGGCATTCTTTACATATATTATTCCTCCTTCAACCTTATCCAGGTCAAATACGTGGTTAGGCTGGTTCATTTCCATCAATATGAAATTGGAAATATCAACTATGTTATTGATACTCCTAAGTCCCACTGCTTCTATCCTTTCCTTCAGCCATAAAGGACTTTCCTTTACTGTTACTCCTTTCAGGATTCTTGCAGCATATCTTTTTGAAAGGTCTGTATTTTCTATAGATACTTCTATGCTATCAGATGTCTTTTCTGAAGATTCACTGTTTATCCCTGTCTCCGGATACTTTACCTTTTTATTATAGTAGGCTGCGACTTCCCTGGCAATCCCTATATGGGAAAGGCAGTCCGGCCTGTTAGGCGTTATTTCCAGCTCAAAGACTACATCATTAAGGCCCATATATTCCCTGAAAAGCATCCCCACCGGGGTATCGGTAGGTAAAATTATAATCCCGCTTTCATCTGCCCCTATTCCCAGTTCAGCTTCCGAACAGAGCATTCCATCTGATTCTGCCCCTCTTATCTTCCCTTTCTTTATAATAAAATCCGGTGACAGCCGGGCTCCAACCTGTGCCAGTGCTACCTTATCGCCTGCCTTATGATTAGGAGCACCGCATACAACCTGCACTATTTGTGAGCCTGTATCTACTTTACAGATTGTTAAATGATCTGAATCAGGGTGCATTTCCTTTTCAACTATACGGGCTGTTATAACCTTATCCAGATTTTCACCTTTTATTTCTATTTTTTCCACTTCCTGACCAATCATTGTCAGGGCATTTTCCATTTCATTTATATCTATTTCTTCTAAATCTACATACTGCTTTAACCAGTTTAAAGAAATCAGCATTTATTTTTATCCTCCTATTTTCATATAGTTCTACTGTAAATTCCAGTTCTGAAATTCTGAATTTTTACCTTTTAAATCCCCTAAAACTGATTTAAAAACCTCTCATCATTTTCAAAAAATGCCCTCAGGTCATCTATTCCGTATTTAAGCATTGTTATTCTTTCGAGTCCTAATCCGAAAGCAAATCCCTGATATTTCTTAGGATCTATCCCTACTCCTTCAAGGACTTTGGGATTTACCATCCCGCTTCCAAGTATTTCAAGCCAACCGGTTCCTTTACATACTCTGCAGCCTTCCCCTTTACATACTCCACATTCTACATCCATTTCAGCTGAAGGTTCTGTAAATGGGAAGAAATGCGGTCTGAATCTTACTTTCCTGTCTTCTCCGAATATCTTCTTTACTATATTTTCCAGAATCGCCTTAAAATTGGCAAAAGATACATCTTCCCCAATCATCAGACCTTCCATCTGATGAAACATGGGAGTATGTGACACGTCATAGTCAGGTCTATATACCTTTCCTATGGATATCATCCTGAAGGGAGGTTTCCTCTCTTCCATATATCTTATCTGCATCCCTGAAGTCTGAGTCCTTAGAACGACTTCATCTTCCTCTATATAGAATGTATCTGAAATTTCCCTTGAAGGATGTGTCTTCGGTATATTTAAGGCATCAAAGTTATATTTCACATATTCTACTTCAGGTCCGTCAACTATATCAAATCCCATTGTAGAAACAATTCCTTTAATTTCCATAACTATCTGTGTAAGAGGATGTAATGATCCTTTATTGACTTTCCTTCCGGGTAATGTTATATCTACCGTCTCATTTTTAATCCTCTCCTGTTTTGCTTTTTCTTTAAGTTCTTTCAGCTTCTGGTCAAATCTTTCAGTCATTATACTCTTTATCTCATTTGTAGCTTTTCCGAATTCAGCCCTCTTTTCAGCGGCTATTTCTGCCATACCTTTCATTATGGCTGTAAATTCCCCCTTTTTCCCAAGTATTTTTATCTTTAATTCATTCAGGTCATCAAGATCTCTGATTCCATCAATTTTGGATAAAACTTCTTGCCTTAATTCTGCTAACTTTTCTAACATTCTTCCTCCTAGATTTCTACTGTTAATTCCCTTGTATTCTGTTAACCTTTATTCTTAATCTCTTATTCCTTTCTTATGAATAGATCGCTTACGGACCTGTCTTCTGTAATCCTTTTTATTGTTTCTGCAAAAAGCTTATCTGTAGAAAGGATTGTGAGATTATCAAATTTTTTCTCCTTAGGCAGTTCTATTGTGTCTGTTATTACCACTTCTTTAAAAGGAGCATTTTTTAGGCGTTCTGTGGCACCTTCAGAAAATATTCCGTGGGTGGCACAGGCATATATCTCAATGACATTTTCCTCTAGCAGTGCGTCTGCCGCTTCACATATTGTCTCAGCTGTATTTATCATATCATCAAGAAGGATAGCTCTTTTCCCTTTGACTTCTCCTATTATTCCTACTATCCTGGAGTTTCCGTTATCGTCTTCCCTACTGTCTATAATAGCCATCGATGTATGTAGCCAGTCCGCCATACCCCTTGCCCATTTCAATCCCCCGGCATTAGGTGATACTATTACCACTTCATCAGGATTAAAATTATATTTGTTGAAATGGTTTACAAAAATAGGAAGTGCTTCCATATGGTCTACAGGGATATCAAAAAATCCTTGAACCTGTTTTGCATGCAGATCCATACATACAACCCTTGTAGCACCTGCTTCAGTCAGCAGATTGGCCACAAGCTTTGCCGTAACAGGCTCTCTTGAAGTTGCTGTCCTGTCCTGCCTCGCATAACCATAATAAGGTATTACAGCTACTATTCTTTCTGCGGAAGCCCTCTTAAGGGCATCTATCATTATAAGCAGCTCCATTATACTTTCATTTACCGGTTCAGATGTAGAATTTACAATAAATGCCTTGCATCCTCTTACGCTTTTTTCAGGTTTTACATAGACCTCTCCGTCAGCAAAATGTGTTATCTGAACTTCCGATAATTTCATTTCAAGCTTTTCAGCAATCTTCTCTGCCAGCTTTCTGCTTGATGATCCTGCAAAAAGCCTTATTCTTTCTTTAGTTATCCCCATACCGGTCTCTCCTATCCCTATAGTTTAGCGATTAATTCTTTCAGATATTTCTTAGCCCTGTCTTTTAGCTCAGGATGTCTCAATCCAAATTCAACATTGGCTACAAACATTCCAAACTTATCCCCTGTGTCATATCTTAATCCTTTAAAATCATAGGCATACAGTCTTTCACCATCATTCCTCATATCAAGTATAGCGTCAGTAAGCTGTATTTCTCCTCCTTTTCCGGGTCTGGTATTTCTCAGATATTTGAAAATTTCAGGCTCCAGTATGTATCTTCCTAAAGCTGCCAGTCTGCTTGGTGCCTCATTTACTGAAGGCTTTTCTATAAAATCCTCAACTTCTACTGTTCTTTCATCTACTTTCCTTAAAGGTTTTATTATCCCATATTTATCCACCGCATCGTAAGGGACTTCCTGTACTCCGAGTATTGTTCCTCCTTTAAGTTCATTATACTTGTCGATAAGCTGTCTTGACACAGGA
Organism: uncultured Fusobacteriales bacterium; assembly: GCA_964469865.1. Classification (GTDB taxonomy): domain Bacteria; phylum Fusobacteriota; class Fusobacteriia; order Fusobacteriales; family Leptotrichiaceae; genus JAGOWQ01. The sequence goes on from CAYYAV010000007.1 coordinate 15,615, forward strand.
ATTTCCCCTTCGGATTCGTCAGTATAGATTATATCGTCTCCAAGTACAACGACAAAAGGTTCATTTCCTATAAAGGCTTCTGCACATCCTATGGCATGTCCTAATCCTAAAGGTTTTTTCTGTCTTACATAATATATATTTGCCAGCCTTGAAATATCATCTACGACCTTCAGAAGCTCAGTTTTTCCATTCTCCTCCAGTGTCTTTTCAAGTTCGAAAGAATAATCAAAATGATTTTCTATGGAATTCTTGTTCCTTCCGGTCACTATAAGTATTTCTTCTATTCCCGAATCCACAAGCTCCTCAACCAGATACTGTAATGCCGGCTTATCTACTATTACAAGCATCTCCTTAGGTTGTGCCTTAGTTGCAGGCAGTACCCTTGTTCCAAGTCCAGCTGCAGGAATTACCGCTTTCCTTATTCTCTTTACACTCATATCATTCTCCTTCTTAATATTCTTCTTATTGTCTTTCTATAATTTCAGCAGATATTTTTTCAAAGTAGGAAATTCGTCTATATAGTTTATTATCTTATTGTCTATTATCCCGCTTCTTCTTACAACTTTTCCGATATATTTCTTTCTTTGCTCACAAAGCCTCTTTTCGTTAAGGTTTAGAATTTCTATAGTTATTTCTGCTGCTTCCTTTTTCTTTCCTTCTTCATGAACCGGTATTATTTTCCCTGTAGAAAGTTCATAGATAAAATATTCTTCTGGATTTTTTTTTACGGGATTTATAAAATTACTGTCCCACCGGTTCCCTTTTCTTGACCCGCATGTCTTATGATATTCCAGGCATCCTGTCAGGTAGTTGTTATATTCGTTTAGAAGTTCAGGAAATTTATCTTTTGGCTTTATATGCTCTATCTGGCTTCTTTCTATCCTTATTTTTCTTTCACAGTAGGGGCAGAAGTTACGCTGTTCATTTTTTAACATATATTTTTTTAGCTTCCTTTTTACATCAGTAGGATAATCTTCCCATTTCCCCGGATTCGAAAACCTCTTAAAAATCAGAAAAAATTCAGGTTCTTCCCTCTTGTTGACTTTCAGCAAGTTAATTTCCTCCCTTTTTCCTTATCTGTATATCCATTTTTATAAGGAACAGATCTTCATTATCTGATCCCAGCTGTCTTTCAAGCTTCTTCATTTTAGCCTTAAATTCCTTTGTATTGTATTTATTCTCCCTTACAAGTTCCCTTATTTCTTCAAGTTCTTCATACACTTCAGGATTCCTGTCTGTTTTCAGCCCCATAATATCTTCAAGAATCCTTCCTACTGGCTGTCCATATGAATCATAAAGCTCATCTCCTGTCCTTGTTTCCACAGAACCCTTTTCTCCTTTTATAAGAAGTACGATGTTCTCTTTAGGTACACTTCCCAGAATATGCGGAGAATGTGTCGCCATTATTATCTGGTTGTTTTCTCCTATGCTTTCAAAAACCTTGACTATCCTCTGCTGCCATCTGGGATGGAGGGAAGCTTCAGGCTCATCTATCATTATTACTGAATTTACAGGCTCCAGCATTTTTATAGCCAGTGTCCTGAGGAAGAGCTGTTTTTCTCCTGATGAGAGTCCGTTTATATCAAATTCTGATCCTGAATTATCTTTAAAGACCGGCATGCTTTCTGCATCTTTAGATATTCCTGACAGCTTTATGTCAAGTTTCAATGTTTTAAAGATACCGTTTATTTCGTTAAAAACCTTTTCCCTTGCCTGTTTCATTGTGAGATCTTCATTCATATTTGCGGTTTCCATTATCCTGCTTACTATATATGAAGGTATATCCTCTATAATCCTGGAATTTATTCTGTTCATGAATTTATATTCCTGCCTTAGGACAGTCGTTTTTGTCCTTAGCTTTCTGAAATTAAGTTCCGTAGGCATATATATAATTTTAGGAAGCCTTTCTTCCTTTATATTTTTCCTCTGATCTTTCAGGAGAGATCTTTCCTTCCCTTCAAATTTAAAGCAGACCGGGTTTTTTTCAGAAAAAAGGCCATATTTTTCCAGATAGTCGTATATACTTTCAAGAACAGTTGTTTTCCCTGTTCCGTTACTTCCGGCAATAATCACTGTATTCAAAATTTTTCTGTTTCTCTCAAAGCTTATATCTACATCTTTTAGTGCCTTTTCTTCTTTTATATAGATACTCCTTATTTTCATTTTGATACACTCCCTTTTTTCTTTCCCTTTTTCTTTTTTATCTCACTAAATTATACTATATTTTTCATAAGTTTCCAATATAGAAAATTTCCTGACTATCATCCAGCCGCTTTTTTTACTTAATCAGAATTTTTTCTATATCTGCCAGTCCTGCTGTTTACCTGTGTCCGATTCCTGTCAAAAAACCATCCCCATTTATTAAAATATTTTATTGCAGACCTTACATGAATCATCATCATCTTTCTGGATTTATACGAAGCCTTTCCATGTTCATGTACTATTTCAGCAAGAGGATAGCACATTACCCTGTACTTCTCCCCTATCCTCCTGCACAGGTCATAGTCCTCCATATACATGAAATATCTTTCGTCAAATTTCCCTATATTCCTGAATACTTCTGTTCTTACAAACATAAAGCATCCTGAAAGGATGGGAACTTCCATTTCCTTACTGTAGTCATACCATTTCATTTCATACTCATAATCCATTTTCTCCAGAAGTTTCCTGAAGGGAAGAAACCTTCTTAATATAAGGTTAAACGGAGTAGGGAGAAGCCTGCATGAATAGCTCGTCTTCCCGTCAGGATCCTTTATTTTAGGTCCTATCTGACCTATCCCCATATCCCCTTCCATATAGTCATACAGTTTTTCTATAGTACCTTCCTGAAAGGTGATGTCAGCATTTATTATAAGATGATACTTTGAATCCTCTTCATTTCCTATGAGCTTTTCTATAACTACATTATGCCCTGCCCCAAACCCCTCATTTGCATTATTAAATATATACTCCAGCCGTGTATCATTCATCTCCTCTATAAATCCCCCCAGATGATCCTCTTCAGAATTATCAGATATCCATAGCTTAAAATTCAGCTTGACTTTCTGAAAGCAGTCTATTATTTGCCTCAGTTCCTCCCTTCCGGTATTATAAGTTACTATACAGGCAGTAAAATCATACATTTTGTTCCCTCTTTCTTTTTTCTTTATTATAATACAAAAGACTGGAATAAGTCCAGCCTTAAGCTTTTATTTAAAATAGTCTTTATTCCTGTCAAATTTCTGCTGTTTCATGTCCTTTTCAGAAATAGTGAGCTCATCATGGCTTATCCCGAACTCTTCCAGTCTCCAGTCTATCCCTATAGTTTCATCACTCCAGAGTATTCCGC